>JBEKKY010000072.1:0-12079 GCA_050010475.1 Acidobacteriota bacterium
TTGCGCAGGTCGCAGTCGATCAAAAGGACTTTCTTATTTGCCTGTGCCAGCGTGATCGCCAGATTGACACAGGTGCTTGTCTTACCCTCTCCGCGTTTGCTGGAGGTCACGACGATCGATTTTTGCCTGTTGTGCCCATTGGAGGACAAAAGAATGGAGGTTCTCAGATGACGGTATGCCTCGGAGATCAGTGATTTTGTATTGCTCAGAGTGATCATCTCGATATTCTGGGAATCACCCCCGCCGTTGAGACCGGCCCTCATCGGCTTGCCGTCCCGTGTCTTCAAAAACAGCATCAGCGGCTTTCGATTGCCCATGTGATCAAAACTGTGGGTGGACGGGATTAATCCAAGGAATGGGAGCTGGACAAAGCGATCCACATCTTCCGGGGTCTTCAGACTTCTGTCGAAATAGGAGCCTACATACTCGAAAAGAAATGCCAGAGCAATGCCAAACACAAACCCGCTCAGCAGGGCTTTGGTCAAGTTTCCTCTCTTGTCGGGAAAAATCGGCGCCCCGGGCAGGATGGCGGCATCGACCACGTGAATGTTGTTGGATTTCAATCCTGCCGTTATTCCGGCCTCCTTCATGCGCTGCAGCATGCCGTCGTAGATCTGCTTGTTGCTGTCGACCTCCTGTTTAAGAATGTTGTACCGAACGGAGTACTGGTTGAGGTCGTCGGCCTCCAGCTTCTGCTTTTGGACCGCATCCAACAGCAGTTTCTCCCGCTGCACCGCGGTTTGGTAGACGGCGGCAAAATCCTTCAAACCGTCTTCACGCAATTTTGCAAGCTGCATTTGCGCCGTTGCCAACTGCTGCTGTACTTCCCGCGCTTCCCACCAATCCGGTTTGTAAACGGCGCGCAGCTTCGAATATTGCTGCTGCAGATTGGCGACTGTGTTTTCCAGCACTTTGACATCGCTGGTAGCAAGGCTGTCGGGAATCTGGCCCTCTCTGATACTTTTATAGATGGATTCTTTTTGAATTCGCTCGGCTTGCGCCTGGGTCAGGGCGTAGTTCAGGTCCGACAGCTTCTGCATGATGATGTTTTCCCGGGCGCCCAGGTTGTAGATGTTGTGCACTTGGCCGAACTTCACCATTTCCTCTTCCGACTTTTGCACTTGCGCCTTGATATCGACCAGTTGCTGCTCCAGGAATTCCGAGGCCATGATGCTCGCCTTGTACTTGGTCTCGAAGTTCATCTGGATGTATTCAGCGGCAAGCGTGTTGACAATATCTGCGGCCAGGGAAGGTTCGGTTGAATCGAAGCTGACCACGACCACCGAGCTGTCTTTGATGGGCGTTACGGTAATCGAGGAAGCCAAATCCTCGGCAAGCGCGGAATAGTTTTGAGGATATTTCGGCTTTTCCTGCAAGGCAGCGGGCTTTTCATCCCGGACGTGCCACTCAAATTTTGCCTTCACGCGTTGTAGCAGACGGCTGATTGCATCGGGATTGACCTTCCGTGTAAACCGCGGATCTTGTTCCAAATTCATTTTGTGGATGACGCGGGTCGCCAGCGTGCGGCTTGTCAGCGCTTCAAACTGCGTTTTCAGATACTCTTCCGTCGACACATAAGTAAAAGTGGAATTGTCCTTGAATGGAAGAATGTTGGTTTGTTCATTGTCGATCTGCAGCTTCAGGGATGCCTCGTAGATGGGCGTCTGCCGCCATGTCATGTAGGCAGTGGCGGAAACGAATGCAAAAAGGACAACCACAACGATCCACCAGCGTCTGATCAGCACTTTCCAATAATCCAGCAGGTGGATCTGGAAGTTATATTCGGGCTGGTGCAGCAGACGCTGAGCATCGAGCGAAAGTGGATAATTCAATTCCACCGCGTTTTTCGGGTCGATGATTCGTTCAAGTTTGTCGTTCATCATATCAACTGGCAGCGCCCAATGGATGCCATGAAGCTAAAGGACATTTGATCCGTTATAATGCGCTTCCCTTCGGAAACATAACGCTCTGCTGGGGGAAACGCAGACATGCAATTACAAAACCAAAACATTTCCCAATTTATTTATCGGATTAAAAGATCATTAGGTTTATGATTTCTTTCTTAGAACCATCTTATTTGAGCCTGCTTATGGTCTTCAGGCAGCTTCATCTTGGTGCATGAGCCGGAATTGCCGGGTTCGAGCCTGGTGGGAATCACCCGACACTGCCATACGTCTGGCGATCGCAGCAGCCGGATTGCGCTGCCCGGCCGTCACGGCATCCAGCGCTCGCGCGTAGCTCTCCCCGTTTCCCTGTTCCACCCACTGAATTGCGGAGCCATATCGCAACAGGGCAGGTATCCGGGTGCTCAAGACCGGCGCTCCCATTGCCAGGCATTCAATTCCTTTCAGGGGACTGCTTGCCGTGGTGAATGAATTCAGTCGATAGGGGACGGCACATGCGTCGCAATTTGAAATGAAAGCCGGCATTTGCTCCAACGGAACGGGAGCTTTCCACACAAGTTGTTGCCGGCCTGCAATCTCCAAATTGAATGACTCAATTTTCTCCGGCAGACCCGGGTCGGCGGGTCCCACAAACAACCAAGTCCATTCTGGACGAAGTCGCGCCGCGGCAAAAATCCCGTCCCAGTCAATCCGTTCTGATATATGGCCTGCGACAAGAATTCTGAGTCCTGAGAGATTTGTGAGCACGGCCGGAGCGTCCCACTTTCTGTCTGCAGCAAATAATCGTTCGTTATAGCCGTTGGGCAGCACATGGATGGGAATGTTCCGTCCGGGAGGCATTCTTTTCTTTAATCGCTCGGCCAGAAATTCGCTGACACAAATTGCCGAATCCACTTTTGCGAGGAGCCGCCTTTCGGCTTCCAGCTCTCCAGATATCGGTTCTCCCCAGACCGTAAGGGTGCGGTCGTCGACCGCAAGATAAATGCTCCGGTGTTCTCTCAGTTTCCCGGCCAGATGATACTGGGAGGGTGAATCGTAGCACGCGATCCGCTTCCCGCATGCGGGGGTGAGACGGTCCAACTCACGCTGAATCAGGAGGCGGTTCAGGCGCCGCACTGCCGCTGAAAAACTCGGAATCCCTTCCGGGAAATGGAGCGGGTGATAATGCCAGCCGGCTGCGGTTTGAGGTATCCGGGATACCCGTTTTTCAAAACCCGGAATTCTTAAGGTCCTGCGCACACTGACTGGAGATTCGATGATTACGACCGGGTCTGTCTCTGCGAGCCGCATGCCCAGCACCATTCTCATAGACATCGGGCGATTTTCATCCGCAAAAAAGAGCCAACAATAAGCAAGAGAGTCTGTCACGATGCGCTCGCGCGAGAGGATTTTATGCGTCAGGACTGGCCGCTGTTTCCCGGTTCCACAATCCAACGACATGTTCCGCCACAGCCGGAATAAAAGAACTCAAACTGCTGAAATTTTTCCTGAACCAGTCGTCGAAGCAGCGGAGCATACCTGATCTCCTAAGAAGGCCTTGCAAATACCTATGCCCCGGCGTCAGGCCACAACCGAATATCTTGAATCCCAACCTGCGCAGACGTGCGCGGCTGAAATAGCACAGGTGAGCATCCAAAGCATTCCAGCCGGTTATGCTGTTTGTTCCTTCCCGGAAGTCCGGGTAGTTGGGAGTTGAAAGGATTACCCTGTGGCGGGCAACCCGTTTGGCCTCGTTGATGAGCTGCTGAGCCAAGTCCTCTTTCAGATGCTCGATGATTTCGATCAGAAGGACGCTGTCGAAACTGCAATCTTCAAACGGGAGCGGAGGAACGGTCACGTGCAAAACCTCTCTGTAGCAGCCGTTGTTCCGGCACATTTGAACATTGGCATCATATCCGTCGCAGCCCACGATCTCCGGATGCGATCTTCGGGCTGAGGCGTGTGTCTGCCAATAATTGGAGGTGCATAGGTATCCCCATTTTCCAAACCCGCAGCCGACATCCAAAATTTTGGGCCCCTGGACAAGCGGAATGACAACCGGATCCAGAATGACTGGGCTTCCACCCATGACTATCCCCTAAAGGGTTCTCCACGAAAAATCCGTTCGTACATGTTGATATATTCGGGAATCAGAGCATCCCACGAGAACCGTTTTGAGGTTTCCTGTGCTTCGGATCTACAGCCTTCAGACAGCGCCTGCTCAACGGCATGCATCAATTCCCCACTGGCCGACATGTCCACATGCCAAACGGCAGGGCCCTTCGCTACCCACTGGAAAAGCGGAGTATCATGAAGCACCACTGGAAGTCCGGACAGCATGGCTTCAACAATCGACAGGCCGAAACCCTCGATCAGGGAGCTCAGCACAAAAACGTCCGAGGCTCCAAAAAGATTTGGAATCTGTTCGTGAGGCCAGCTCACAAATTTCCAACGCGAGGGCAGCAGTCGGTTTGCCTCAGATTCCAGCGATTCCGTCTCGTCCGTTCGCTGGCCGGCGGCCAGGAACCAGACTGAATCGGACATTGCTGAGAGCTCCTGCAAAATGTGATGAATGCGCTTGTGACGCCTGCTCAACGCAGCAACCGTGAGAACAACCTTCGCGTTTTGCGGAATGCCCAGCAGTGCCCTCGTTTCCGCCCGGCCCGAGCGGGCTGCAGGTGAAAACCGATGCGCATCCACTCCGTAAGGGACGAAGAATATGCGCCCTCTGTCGATCTTGCAGGACAGCGCCTCTTCGACCATCGGCTCTGTCAGCAACTGGACATAGTCGCAGTGTTGAGCGTAGTGAACCGGCATCCATGGAGCGCCATTGCAATAGAGAAGTTTATAGTCTCCTCCAAAAAGCCGCCGCATGCGAAGCAGCACACTGCCCATGCAGAGTTCGTTATAATGTACGACGTCGAAATTGCCTTTTCGCAAGAGGGGATAGAGCGCGAGCGCAAATGACCGGTGTTCCAAAACACTGGCCCTGTATGGCCCGAGCCAGCGATCGGTTAGCGCGCGGTAAACATTAGGGACCACAACCCTCCGTTCTCCGGTTCTGCCTCCTCCCTGGAAAAGGGTGATATCCAGGGCTGGGACCTGCAAACGGAGATTCTGAAAAAGAGAGCTGTTGAAGGATTCGAACCCGCGCAGTACGCGGCCTAATCCGGTTGAAACCAGGGCGATTTTCATTCTGCAGTGAAAATTGTTACCGAGTGCATGTAGCTTCGCCTCTTCACTTACAGGTGCATTCGAAGAGCCGCACTCGAAAGCAAGGAGTGGGGACCAGGCAAGCCAGCTTGAGCCAGCTACAAATGATTCATCGGCTGAATAAGGAAAAGAGTTTAGGAATCCGTGGCGGCCGTCACAAATGAGCATTCCGGCCTGTGGGTGCTGAAGTTTCGGGCATTTGTAATGAAATGTCCCTGCCCTGCCGATTGGAAAACAGGATGCAGGCGCTTGCTTTAAATGGGAACGAGGCCGTTACAAACATCCCGGAAAAATAAATCAGCCCGGCAAAAATCATGAACTACTGTGGGAATGGCATTGAACTCAGTCTCTCCGCACCGGAATTGGCGGGACTCCTGCGGGAGGTGCTCGCAAAAGGCACGGCGGTCAGGTTCCTTGCCAACGGTTGCAGTATGACTCCGTTTATCAGACATGGAGACATCATCACCGTTTCTCCCTGTACCCCGGCAGATCTTTGTCCAGGCGATATCGCAGCCTTCGCCACCTCTGCGGGTGATCGTCTGATTGTCCACAGGATTGTCGGGAACCGGGGCAATGCGTTCCTTGCCAAGGGAGACAATGCCATCAATGCTGACGGCCTTTGCCCCAAATCTCAGGTACTCGGCAGGGTCACGCGGATTGAACGCCACGGACATGACGTACACCTCGGTCTCGGAGCCGAGCGGAAAATAATTGCCCTCCTGAGCCGGATTGGCGTTTTTCCCTTCCTGTTGACTCCGACGAGAAGCTTGTTGCGCGCAGCAACTGCCAATGAGTGATAACAATACAAGCCAGACCGTTGATTTCGATACCCCGGCTCAGCGGGATTCCTGCGTTCGTGAAATCAAGAGACTTCAGTCGGCCTCGCCGGTCGGGTTTGAATTGCCCCCGGGAGGAACGCCATTTGTTTCAGTATTAATAGCGACATGCAACCGCGGGCCAATCGTCCGACAATTGATCAACCAGTTATCAATCCAGACCTACACAAATTATGAGATTGTAGTGATTGACGGGTCCGACGAAGCACAGGAAAAGGCGGAAATCCCCTCCAACACAAAATATCTGCGCACGCCGGTTCGCGACCTGGGCATCGTGAGGAATCTTCAAATCCTGTCGAGTTCCGGAGAGGTCCTTATCTTTGTCGATGATGATTCCTATGTTGCGGAGGATTTTATCGAACGTCACGTAATGTTGCACTTCGGCAATTCCGGTAAAGGAATCGCCGCCGTGCAGGGACATTTTATCGGGGCTCCTCATGATCGACGTGGAAACGGGATTGTTCGCAAAATGTGTACCTATCAACCGCAGGAACTGACACTGAAGACTCTGCATACGGGAAACTGTTCGATTAAAAGAGCTCCGCTGGAATCAATCGGGGGATTCAACAATTGCATTCGTTTCTCCGGTGAAGACCACGAACTTGGACGAAGACTGCATAAGTTTGGGCATACGATTCTCAATGCCAGCCAGGTTATTTCGGTTCACAGGGGGGCGCCGCGCGGAGGGACGAGGAATTATTCTCAGAGCGCCTGGGTGGTGGATGCGGGCCGTCTTGCGGACGCAGCTTTGGCACACGCCAGCATCCGAAGCCCCTTGATGGGAATGCTAGCGCTTGTCAAATATCTCGTTCAAAGAGTGTTTTCCCCTCCAGCTGAATTAAGCGTGCTGTGGAAAGAATCGCTGGCGCATTTTTGCAGGAATCTTTCTCAGAATAAAGAGAGGATGAGAGTCCGGCATTTACAGCTACTGAAAAACCAGTTGGAAAAATCGCCCGAGCGGTTTCTGCTTTCCTGACGGTTTCTGCCGGGATCGCCGGCGTCTCGCCGGCTCTTTCAACACACAACCCCTACGGTGCAGTGCAGCTCCCGCAACGCTGCAAATGAACACTCCACCCGCAGAGCGGGTTTTACCAGGAAGCCTCCCAGAGGGAGGCAAATGGTTAAAGCCCCGAAAGGGCGTAGCGGCAGAGCCCTTTCGAGTTGCGCCGCCTAAGGCAGCAGTTTGCAGGAATGCAAATTAGCCGCCCGGATGGCAGCGCTCCTGGCCCAGACGCAAGGCACTAATTAATGATTCCTTCTTCCCGAAGTTTTGCCAATTCATCCTTGCTGTAACCCATTTCCAGAAGCACTTCTTCGGTGTGTTCGCCCAATTCCGGCGCTTTCCTCCTCCAGGATGCAGGGGTCTCGCTTAGATTCCAGGGAAATCCCATTGTCTTGAGAGGACCGTAAGCCGGGTGCTCGACATTAATCATGTAATTATTGGCAAGGACTTGGGGATCATCTACCACCTCCTTGATGTCCTGGATTGGAGTGAATATGCAGCCATGTTCGCCGAGAATCCGCATCCACTCCTCTCTGGTTTTTCCTGCGAAAACATCATCAAAAATGGCAACCAGCTCTTTCCGATTCTCCGAGCGGGCAGCGAAGGTGCTGAACTTGGGATCGTGAATCAGTTTTTCGAGTCCAAGCGCGCCACAGACCTTAGTCCACCACCGGTCGGGATCGAGATGCGCAATCACAAGCCATTTATCGTCCCTGCAGCGGTAATGGTTATATAGGGGATTCCCTGCCAAAGCGCGCACGAATCTGGGAAATTCCTGTTTCAGCATTGCCGTGCCTGACATCAGATGCCCCAGCATAGCAACCACGCTCCCCATAAGGGAGGTGTCGACCAGCTGTCCTTTTCCGGTTCGTTCCCGGGCAAACAGGGCCAGGGTCACCCCCCACGCACAAATGAGACCGCCCAGTTCATCTCCCAAACCGGGAAGAATCATGCAGGGAGGAGTTCCGTTTTCCCCTGCAGCCATCATAAGTCCGGACCGGGCAATTCCGGTGTAATCGAAGGAAAGGCTGTTTGCGTACGGTCCCTTGCGCCCCCAACCGGAGGCTTGTGCGTAAATAAGACGCGGATTGCGGGCAAGAAGCGTTTCCGGTCCGATCCCCAGCCTCAAGGGGGCGCCGATACTCATGTTGTTCAGGAACACATCCGCGGAGTCGACGAGCTTCAGGAAAATCTCCATCCCCTTTTCTTTTTTCATGTCCAGGACAATGCCCCGCTTATTGCGGTTGCCGTGTTCAAAATAATAGTTGTATCCATGGACACGGAATTCAGCTTTGATTGTAGTCATATGGCGGCGGGCAGGATCGCCCTCTTTGGGCTCGATCTTGATGACATCGGCACCGAGATCCCCCAATCTCATGCCGGCGACTGGGCCCTGCTGAAACGTGGAAATTTCGATTACTTTGATTCCCGCGAGCGGTCCTTGTGACATTTCATCCCTCCTGAGGAGTGCTCCCACATTTATCCTGGAACTTCTGAGTGTAACCTCGAATGCCCAAAACCCTCCAGGGAAAAACCGAAAATTACTCCCATCCGACGTTTTAACTCGCCGGAATTGTTTTTGTTTCGTAAATCGGCGCCGATTTCTTATAATGCCCCGCACGTTTAGCGCGGTACTGCATCGACGGGGTTAGCGAAAGGATCGATCTGGTTATGTTTCGTGCGGAAATGACTTCATGATCGTCGTTTTCCTAACCGGTTTGTTCCTAAGCTTTATCGGCTCGATGATCCCGACGGGCCCGGTTGCGGTGATCGTGCTCCAATACGGGATGCGCCGCCGCAATCTGAGCGCATTGTTTGTTGCTTCCGGCGCCGCCCTTGCGGAGGGAGGATACGCGCTGCTGGCTTATCTGGGAATCAACCTTTTCCTCTCACGCTACCCCTTGGAAACCTTTATTCTCCGGCTAATCTCCAGCGTTCTCTTGGCAGGATTCGCTGCATTATGGATTGTCCGCCATCATTTCCCCAGGCCCAGGAAAACTGAGCGTGAATACGTTGGAGCCAGTTTTCTTCTTGGTTTGACTGTTGCCGGGCTTAATCCCACCTTTCTCGCCACGTGGGCAGGCGCTGTGGCAATCGTTCGCGGTACGGGGCTTATTTCGTCGATTCACGACGCTCCGGCATTCGCATTCGGTGTCGCCGCGGGACCGGTTCTGTGGTTTTGGATTTTGCTTGGGATTTTCACCCGGCATGCGGAAACCCTTCGGCCGGAGAATCTCAGGAAAATTGAGAAGGCGTTGCCGATCCTACTTCTTATCATGGCAGGCGTGATTTTAGCCCAGGCTCTTCTCTCCGTGAAACACTAACTGCATTGCGGCTCTGTAAAGAAGGGGACACTCCCCTGTTCGCCAGTGTAGCTTTTGCCAGAACCGATATCGTTCTGGCGAACAGGGGAGCGTCCCCATTTGCAGGAAATCACCAAATAGCTGCGGCGGCAGGAACTCGGGCTCTGTCCTTCAGATGGATGGCATCCTTCTTGCAAACGGAACGGCAGATTCCACAGCCGTAGCAGCGTCGCGGGTCGATGTGTGATTTTTTGCGAGAAGCGGAGTAGCCGATGGCCCCAAATTGACAGACCCGCATGCACTGCCTGCAACCGTCGCACGATTCGAGTTCTGTTTCGGCTACATACTCGGCACGAAACATGACCGGAGTGCCGTGAGTCACCGTCATCTGCATCGCAAAACAATCCGGCCGGTCACAGTTGCACATCCCTCCGATAAACGGACTCACGAATGTCCAGACGCTGTGACAGAGTCCTTCTTTTTCATGCTCCCTGAAACTCGCGAGAGCTTCCTCTTTTGTGACGACCTCGTTCCCTTGGGGATCAGGGGTGCCAAAACCAGGCGCCACGTCGTGAAATACTTCTTTCAGTTTTCCGCCATCCGGGCTAATGCTGATCCCATAGCAATATCGCTTTTCTTCGCCGGTCAGCATCCGGCGGCACAGGCAAGAGGTTCGTATGATCTGATTCACGAATCCGAAAATACGCTCCACATCCTCTATGGGCACAATCTGTCCATAGTGAAACTTTTTCATTTTACGGACGGTTTTCCACGTGGTCATTCGCCTCACAAAGCTCGGGGCCCTTTCGAGCTCCTCCATTTGCTGGTGGAAATCTTTTCCGGATGCTGACAGCTTCTGAGAGAACTTCTGGAAAGCTTTCTGCCTATTTACGTCGCTGGCCAAATCCAGTCCATAGTTCTTTGCTTCCAGATACCATTTGCGGCCTTCTCCATGTTCCAGACAGAATTCACACATTGAAGCTCTCCTCCGAAAATTAAGATTCAAATGCGGCAAGCATGAGTTACGGATTCCTGTACGCAAACAGAGCCGCGAGAATGAGGGAACGGATGCATCCGCACAGCACTGTTTGGGCCCTATTGTAACACGAGGAATTCTCTAATTCTTTTTTATGATTGGGCTTAAACTTGGCGTATCAATTTACCACTGACGATTGAAAAAAATTTCGTTGTGAGTCTTTCAATCGTAAATTTTGATAGCGAACAGTCGCGGAGGAAACCGCAAATGGCCGAATCAGATTACAAAAAATACGTTGTTGATAAACCTGCTTACGAGGTAATTCCGAAATTTGAGGTGAAGGGCCGGATTCCGGCCATGACTTTGATGAGCGGCAATCTGGTCCCCGGAACCAAAATGTACGTCGAAGCCGGGTGGGTGCTTGGGATGCCGGATCCCAATCCGCACATCGGGGAGCACACGCACGATTTCGACGAAATCATCGTGCATTTCGGCGTGGATCCTAAAACCCCCGAGGACCTTGGGGGAGAGATTGAGATCTGTATCGATGGTCAGCCGTTCCTGATCAAGAGCACTTCGGCAATTTATGTACCGAAAGGAATCAAGCATGGCCCGCTGACCTGGAAGAAGTTCGAGAAACCCCATCTGGAAATGACGATCATGATCGGGGCAGGCAGCCTGGCGGAAGCGGATCCGGGCGGCCACGAAAAACTGAAAAAGCAGTCGGCAATGGGCAGTGGGCAGCAGGCAAAGGAATAGCCGGGCAGTATCTCTCAATTCGTAATTCGTTAATCGTAATTCGTGATTCGGTTTTGGGGGAAATATGAAACTGCAGGGGAAAGTTGCGCTTATCACCGGCGGCGGTACGGGAATCGGTGCGGCAATCGCGAAGCGCTTTGTCGGCGAGGGCGCGAAAGTATGCATCGCGGGCAGGAGAAAAGAACTGCTGGATCAGGTTGCGTCGTCCCTTCCGGCGGAATCAGTAGCAATCTGTCCCGGAGACGTGTCCTGTTACCAGGATGTAGAGCGCATGGTGGAAACGACTCTGAAATTGGGGCACCGGCTCAACGTCCTGGTGAACAATGCAGGCATGGATCAAACGCCCCCTGCGAATGTGATCGACATTGATCCGGCGATCTGGCAGAAGGTGATTTCGGTAAACCTCACTGGCCCTTTTTTCACCATGAGAGCATCGATACCTCATATGATTAAGGATGGGGGAGGCTCGATCATTAATGTGTCTTCGGTCGCAGGTATCCGTTCGATTCCCAATATGCCGGCCTACGTTTCGTCAAAAGGCGGCTTGGTCGTTCTCTCTCAACAGGTCGCGCTTGATTTCGGACCCTTCCGAATCCGGTGCAATGTCATCTGCCCGGGAGGAGTCAGAACGCAAATGATCGAAGGCGCCATGGAACATTTCAAGAAAAGCCTCGGCACCGATCTGGATGGAGTGTTTTCCTTTTTCACGAAAGATGTGCCCCTTCGAAGACTTGCGTCGGTGGATGAGGTCACGGGCATCTGCAGCTATCTTGCGAGTGACGATTCATCCTATATGACGGGGGTGGTTCTTCCTGTTGATGGCGGAACGGCAATCGTGGACATTTCCGGCGCAGCTATCAACAGCATGGAAAAATCCTAAAAGACGCCACGGATTTCACGGATTCCACGGATTGGAGAGACAATGGAGACGCGAATAAGATGCTTGCTGCTGACCGTGCTTGCCGCTGCCATCATTTCTATTCAAACTCCCGCTGGAGACCTCAGCTTTGATGATCTTGCCAAGACACCTCCGATGGGCTGGAACTCCTGGAACAAATTCGCCTGCAATGTGAGCGAAACGCTGATCAAGGAGACCTCGGATGCGA
>JBEKKY010000073.1:0-12050 GCA_050010475.1 Acidobacteriota bacterium
CACATAAAACAGATTCGACTGCTCAGTTCGCATGCGTGGGCACAGCAGGGGCGTGTGTCGATTCAGGCGTCCCACAATTTATTCGGATAGGAGTCGGCGTGAAACTGAACATTACTATTGATGGAAATACCTACGAAGTGGAAGTCGAAGCCGTGGAAACGAACGCTCCTGCACCGCTGACGCGGAACTTCCCGGTGGGATCCGCACCGGTCCGAGTCCCCGCAGCACCCTCTCCCGGTCCCACCGAGAGTCAGCCGCTGGACGAAAAGAAGGTCTGCCGCAGCCCCGTTTCCGGCATCGTGATTAAAGTGGCCGCGCAGGTTGGACAAAGCCTCCAGACCGGCGATGTGCTGCTGGTGATGGAAGCCATGAAAATGGAGACGAATATTACCGCGCCCGGACCAGGCAAGATTGCCGCAATCCATGTGCACGAAGGGGACAGCGTTCAGTCGGGCCAGGTCGTAGTGGAGCTCGACTAAAAAGCCGGATACGGAAAGCCAAAACAAAAAACGCCATTGGTTCCACAGATTTCACGGATAATGATTTGTGAAATCTGTGGAACCAATGGCGTTTTTCTTTTTTGGACAGTTATTTTATGCCCGTCATCGTTGCGCCGGCAGGAGTAGTGGACAATAAAGGAAATTTAACAGATTTCTAACGTAAGAGATGTAAGATAAGTCGCACATTTGCAATGCTGATTGTCGAGGACGAATGCCGGATGGCGGGACTCTCCGGCAAGCCGCGGTGGAGTAATGCCGGGGAAGCCTTTCGGCCGATATCAGAATGGAGGCATCGCCATGAACGGCAGATTTCAGATAGGGATTGTCACTGTTGTGTTAGTCCTTTCAATATTGTCATGGAGCGGATCATGGGCTGCAGAAGGCCCTTATAAGTTCATCACTAAAATCGATATTGGCGGAGAGGGCGGCTGGGATTATGCCTCCGTGGACTCTGCCGCACGCAGGTTGTATGTCACTCATGGGACCAAAGTTGTGGTCATCGACATGGACAAAAATGCGGTCGTGGGCGAGATAACGGATACACCTGGAGTCCACGGATTTGCAATCGCGCCGGAACTTGGATTGGGATTCTCGAGCAACGGGATGGAGAATAAGGCAAGTATCGTGGATCTGAAGACACTCCAAACCAAATCCAAGGTCGATACCGGCGCCAATCCCGATGCCATCCTCTATGATCCCGGCCAGAAGGAAGTCTATACATTCAACGGCCGCGGCAGTTCGGCTACGGTTTTTGAAGCCGCTTCCGGGAAAGTTGTCGCAACCATTCCGTTGCCCGGCAAGCCGGAATTCGCCCAGGTGGATGCGAAAGCAGGCCGCATCTACGACAATATCGAGGACAAGAACGAAGTTGTGGTTATCGACACCAAAACCCACACGGTGGCTGCCACCTGGCCGATCGCTCCGGGTGAAGGCGCATCCGGAATGGCGATCGATGTTGCAGCGCATCGGCTGTTTCTGGGCGCCGAGAAATTGATGGTGATGATGGACAGCACCTTGGGCAAGGTTGTGACAACTGTGCCGATCGGAGCCGGAGTAGACGCAAATGCCTTCGACCCGGAAACAAAGTTCGCATTTGCGTCCTGCGGGGATGGGACCGTGACCATTGCGCATGAGGACGGCCCGGATAAATTGACGGTCGTCCAGGTTCTCCAGACGGCACGGGGCGCCCGGACGATGGCTCTCGATCCGAAAACCCACAGAATCTATCTGGCGGCAGCCGATTACGAAGCACCTGCGGCTCAGCCCGGTGCAGGGCAGAGACCGCCGCGTCCCAAGATGGTTCCTAATTCCTTTCGAGTTCTTGTCTACGGACCTGAGGCAAAATAAGCCGTACCGGAACCGGCCGGGCATTCGCATTCCGTTGAAGCAGAGCCTGCCGCTTGGGTGATGAGTGCAGGCTCCGCTTCCGAGCGGCTTGCGCGGAATTCCGGCCCGGTTCCCGGCACGGTTGATTCAATATAGGGGATCTTATGCGTAAAAAATGCGGCGCCAGACCGCCGATCCTGATCAGTATTGCATTGTGGCTGTTCAATACGGCCGTCCTCACAGCGCAGCAAGCGCCGGTCGCAATCGACATCAAGACTGCCATCGAGCGGGCGCGCAGCTACAGCCCGCAATTTCAATCGGCTTCGCTCGCGGTCGATCTCGCCCGCATCGATCGCTACGTTGCAAAGATGGCTCTCTATCCATCGGCGAATTATTTCAACCAGTACATCTATACGCAGGGCAACGGAACGCCGTCGGGGATATTTGTCTCAAACGACGGAGTGCACGTTTACAACAGCCAGGCCACCGTGCACCAGGACGTTTATACGCCAACCAAGATCGCAGAGTACCGACAGGCAGTCGCGGCACAAGCGGTGGCGGCTGCCAAAAAAGACCTCTCGTTGCGCGGGATCGTCGGGACGGTATTTCAAAACTATTACGGGATCATAACCGCGCAGAGGCATCTCACCAATGCGCAGCAGATTTTGAGCGAAGCGCAACGTTTCCTTGCCCTGACCGAGAAACTGCAAAAAGGCGGAGAAGTCGCCCGCGCCGACGTGGTGAAGGCGCAACTGACATCCGAGCAGCGTGAGCGGGATGTGCAGGATGCGCAGTTGACTGTGGAAAAAAACAAGCTCGCGCTGGCGGCCCTGATTTTTCCCGACCTGACTACAGACTTCACCGTCGTGGATGACCTCAATTCCGCTCCGTCTCTTGCATCCTTCGATCAGATTCAGGCTTTGGCAAGTGAGACAAGTCCCGACCTGCACGTCGCTCAAGCGACTCTGAATCAAGAACAGCAAGGAGTGGCACTCGCGCGCAGCGGATACCTTCCCTCTTTTTCGCTGGACTACTATTTCGGCATCAACGCCAATCAATTTGCCGTTCAGGACGAAGAGGGACATAAACGGCTCGGCTCGGCCGCGCAGGCCACCCTGAATATCCCGGTATTCAACTGGTGGACCACCCGCAGCAAAATCCACCAGGCTGAATTGAGGCGAGAGCAGGCCCAGCTGGATCTTACACTGACTCGACGGGAACTGAACTCAAGCCTGCGCGCCTCGTATTTGGAAGCCACGGCCGCTCAAGCGCAATTAAATTCGCTGAAACGATCGCTCGATCTGGCGACCGAGAGCCTGCGGCTCACCGATTTGCGTTATGAGGCCGGAGAGTCGACTGTTCTGGAGGTCGTTGATGCGCAAAGCACCATCGCTCAGGCGCGCAACGCCTATGATGACGGGCTGTCCCGGTATCGAATTGCG
This sequence comes from Acidobacteriota bacterium, assembly GCA_050010475.1. Taxonomy (GTDB): domain Bacteria; phylum Acidobacteriota; class UBA6911; order UBA6911; family UBA6911; genus UBA6911. The sequence continues at coordinate 3,269 of JBEKKY010000073.1, forward strand.
GTCGCAACCATTCAGACATTGACGGGGAATTACTAATCATGCCAAGCCACAGAATCCATACGGGAACCACAGCGATCATTCTCGCTCTGCTCGTTTTTATCGAAGCCTGTTCAAAACCGGGGGAGAAGGAGCCGGAGCCGGTCGTGCCGGTTCAGACGGCTGCAGTTCAACGGGATTCGATCCTCAGAATCATCCAGGCGCAGGCCATCCTGTATCCAGGGGACCAAGCCGCCTTAACTCCAAAGATCAATGCGCCAATCCGGCAGTTTTACGTCAATCGCGGAGATCAAGTCCGCAAAGGGCAGCTGCTTGCCGACCTGGAAAACAGGGATCTCGCCGCAGCGGCGCTCGAAGCCAAAGGGAATCTCGATCAGGCAAGGGCAAATTACGAGAACACAACTACTGCATCTTTGCCGGACGAGGTCGTCAAGTCTGAAAGCGATGTCCAATCGAGTAAGGAAGCTCTCGGTGCCGCGCAGAAAGTATATGAAAGCAGGAAGAAGCTTTTCGACGAGGGGGCGGTCCCGCGCAAGCAACTGGATGAAGCACAAGTGGCATACATTCAGGCTCGTGATCAGTATGAGATTGCCCGCAAGCACCTGGAATCTCTCCAGAAGTCCGGCAAGGAGGCTCAAACCCGGGCGGCGCAGGCGCAAGTGGAAGCGGCCAGAGGACACCAGGAAGCAGTCGAAGTGCTGCTGCAGTATTCCAAAATTTACAGCCCCATGAACGGAATTGTCACCGACCGGCCGCTGTATGCCGGCGAGATGGCCAGCACGAATGCGCCTTTGCTCACGGTCATGGATATCTCCAGCGTTGTTGCCAGAGCCAGCATTCCCGTCGGCGAGCTCCGGTATCTGAAGGTTGGGGACGACGCAACCATCACCGGAGAGCTCGGCTCCGTCGAACTCCGCGGCAAGGTTACGGTGGTGAGCCCTGCCCTGGATCCAAGCAGCACAACGGCTGAAGTCTGGGTCAAAGGGGCGAACCCCGGCGGACACCTGCGTCCGGGCGCAACAGTCCAGGTTTCCATCACGGCGGAAACAATCAAAGATGCGCTTGTGATTCCCGCCGCAGCTATCCTCCCCTCGCAGGAAGGAACGGGAGATACGGTGCTTGTCGTGGGTCCGGATTCCCTGGCTCACGAACACAAGATCGAGACAGGAATTCGTGAAGGTAGCAAGGTGCAGGTCTTGAAAGGACTTACTGAGGGCGAACAGGTCATCACGGTCGGCGGATTTGGAATCCAGGACAAGACTAAAGTGAAAGTCGAAAAACCAGGGGCAAAGGATTAGGCCGGGAGCACCGGCATCTCGGCGGCTCTTTTAAAGGCGTATATGAAGCCGGGAGCTTTCGAAATCTGCATATTAGCCGGCGAGACGCCGGCGCTCCCGGTTCAAACCAACGGAGTTTGATGATGCCAGCAAAACATTGGAGTGCGCGCCATTCGAAGCCGATCATATTTCTTATCCTGACGTGCGTCGGTGTGGGGATTTACCTTGCCTTTTCCATCCCCATTGCGGTCTTCCCCTCTACCGATTTCCCCCGCATCATTGTTGGAGTGGATAACGGAGTGGCGCCGATCGATCAGATGCTGGTCACGGTGACCCGGCCGATCGAGGAGGCGGTGAACACCGTCCCGGGGCTCGAACGCATCCGCTCCCTGACCAGCCGCGGCACCGCCGAGGTAAATCTCTTCTTCAACTGGAACGTGGACATGTTCCAGACTCTCAATCTGGTCAATGCCGCCGTCGCCGAAACACGCTCCGCCCTGCCATCCACGGCCAAAGTCACCGCAAACCGCCTGACGTTCGCCGCTTTCCCGATCATGGGCTACAGCCTCACATCCAAAACCGTTCCGCAAACTACCATGTGGGAGACGGCCAATTACGACCTCAGGCCGCGCCTGAACCGCCTGAGCGGTGTATCCACAGTCGTAGTACAAGGCGGACAGGAGCCGGAATTCGAAATCAAGCCGGACCCAGCAAAACTGGTTCAGACTTCCGTGACCATTCCCGGCCTTCTCGAAGCGATCCGCCGCTCCAACATGATCGATTCGCCGGGAATGATGGAAAGCAGCCATGAACTTGTGCTGGCTCTGGTAAGCGGCCAGGCAAAGAATGCAAAGGAGATTTCCGACATTGTCGTGAAAACCACTGCGGCGGGGATTCCGGTGCGGATCGGCGATATAGCCGCGGTGCAAAGCTCGTACAAGCCTGTGTATACGATCGTCACTGCAAATGGAAATCCCGCGGTGCTGCTGAATATCTACCGGCAGCCGTCCGGAAATACCGTGATGGTTGCCGACCTGGTGCATAAAGAGATCGAAAGTATTCGCAAGAGTCTCCCCTCCACAATCGAACTGAAATCGTGGTACGACCAGTCGGAGATTGTCCAGGATTCGATCAAGAGCGTGCGCGACGCTATCCTGGTCGGGCTCGTATTGGCTTCGCTGATCATGGTGCTGTTCCTGCGCGATTGGGGAACCTCTCTGGTCGCCGGTCTCGTGATTCCCGCGACTGTGGCGCTGACGTTCATCGGCCTAAGGGCAACGGGCGAGAGTTTTAATCTGATGACCCTCGGAGGGCTTGCGGCTGCGGTCGGACTCATTATCGACGATGCGATTGTCGTCGTTGAGAACATAATCATGCATCGCGATTCGGGGCAGACCCGCGGGGAAGCGGTCCGCAGCGCGCTGAGCGAAATCACCACGCCTCTGGTCGGCTCCACCCTGACTCCGATTGTGGTTTTTTTGCCTCTCATATCCATCACCGGCGTGACCGGAGTTTTCTTCCGTTCTCTGGCCCTGACGGTCGGGATGGCTTTGTTGACTTCCTTGGCGCTGGCGCTCACCTGGACCCCGACATTGAGTCATTTCCTGATTCGCGGCCGGCGCACGGGATCAAAGCCTGAAAGTGAACGGCCGGACCCCGGAAAGCATGTCGCCGGCAACGGGTTGATGGCTCGTCTGGCGAACTTTTATGGGAAAGCTTTGCGGAGCGCTCTGCGTCACCCCTTGATCACGGCATTGATGTGCCTGATCCTGATCGTAGTGTCGATCATCTGCTATCGCTCGCTCGGATCCGACTTGCTGCCGAGCATGGACGAAGGGGGCTTTATTCTGGATTACCTGATGCCGGCCGGATCATCACTCGAAGAGACCAATCGCGTTCTCACTCAAGTCGAGGGGATGCTGCGGAATACCCCGGAAGTGGAAAGCACGTCGAGGCGCACCGGACTGCAGCTGGGTCTCGCCGCCGTGACAGAAGCGAATACGGGCGATTTTGCCGTGCGCCTCAAAAGGGACCGCGACCGAAGCGTGGACGAAATCGAGGCGGAACTGCGCGAGAAAATTGGGAAACAATTTCCTATGCTGCAGGTGGAATTCGTTCAGCTGCTGCAGGACATGATCGGCGACCTGACAAGCGCGCCGGAGCCGATCGAGATCAAACTCTTCAGCCAGGACAAGGCGTTGCTCCGCGACTGGGCGCCGAAGGTTGCGGACGCGATTAAGAAGACGGAGGGAATTGTCGACATCCTCAATGGCATTGATAACACGATCAGCGGTCCGGCCACGCTTTTCCAGGTCGATCCGACCATTGCGACGCGAGCCGGATTCAGCCCGGAAGAGGTTGAACTGGACGCGAGCGCCATCATGCAGGGTGAGCCGGCGCCGACTCCCGTCGTCATCAACGAGCGCGCGTACACAATCCGGGTTCGATTTCCGGAATCGACGCGCTCTTCGCTGCAATCGATGCTCAATACCGTGCTGGGGAGTTCCACCGGACAGAAAGTCACGCTCGGTTCTCTCTCCCGCATCGTCCAGATACCGGGGCAGACCGAGATCAGGCGGGACAATCTGCAGCAGGATGTTGCGGTGACCGCCAGATTGGAAGGGATTGATTTGGGAAGCGGGATGGAGGCGGTCAGGGAGGCGATCGCAAAGCTGAATCTTCCGCCGGCCATTCGCGTGGAGTATGGCGGCGCTTACGAAGAACAGCAGCGCTCGTTCCGCGACCTGGTGGTGGTTCTGATATTTGCGGTTGTGCTGGTGTTCATCGTTCTGCTCTTTGAATTCGGCGATTTCGCAGCGCCGATCGCAATTCTTTCTTCCGCGCTTCTCTCGACCTCGGGAGTTTTCGTGGCACTGTTGATCACGGGCAAGACATTCAATATCTCTTCGTTCATGGGGCTCATCATGGTGATCGGGATTGTCGCCAAAAACGGGATTCTGCTGCTGGATGCAGATAAAAAATACCGAAGGGAAGGGATGAGCGCCGAGGGCGCAATGATCGCAGCCGGGGAGCGCCGGCTGCGTCCGATCATGATGACTGCCCTGGCAACCATTGCCGGAATGATCCCGTTATCGCTGGCGATTGGCGCGGGATCTCAGATGCTGCAGCCGTTGGCGATCGCCGTGATCGGAGGGATTGCGGCCTCTATGGTGCTGTCCCTGATTGTCACTCCGGCCGTGAATTACTACATCACGCGACGGTAAGCCTGGGAGCGCGGCCGTCCCGGCCGCATTTTTTTCCCCTTCAGCCGCTGCGGCCGGGACGGCCGCGCTCCCAGGGAAACTCCGCGCGTATGATTCACAGTGAAATCCGGTGTATCATAACTGTCTGTCAATTCAGGTAAGTTTTATGAAAGTTATTTTTGCTCAGCATTCTTCCACAGGTCCGGTACGCGATAATAATGAAGACTATCTCGCTTTCTTCCAGTCCGAGGAAACAAATGACGCGGCGGAAGAAAGCAGGCCTGGATATTCTGTCGCGATGCTGGCAGACGGCGTGGGCGGACACGGCCAGGGAGAAGTCGCCAGCCGGATGGCGGTCGAGACCGCATTGAAAAAATTTCATGAAGTGAAACCGGCTACGGCGGCAAACGAGATCATTTGGCAAATGTTCAATTCCGCCAATCAGGCCGTTTACGATGCCGGCTTGCAATCAGGAGAAAAAGACCGGATGGCGACCACCCTTACGATCTCGGTATTCTGCAACGATGAGGTCAATATCGGGCATGTCGGTGACTGCAGGGCTTATGTCGTTCAGCAAGGCCGGATACGGAGGATAACCAACGATCATTCCTATGTAGCCATGCAGCTGAAGCTCGGTTTGATTTCGGAACAGGAGGCGATGGTCAGCCAGCTGAAGTCGCTGTTGACCAGGAGCATCGGCCACGATCTGACGATTCAGGTGGATTACTTCAACGTCAAAGTGAATCGCGGAGATTACCTGATCCAATGCACGGATGGGTTGTACAGTCACGTGACGGAACGTGAAATGCTGGATATTGTCACCAGCGTTCCCCCCGACGAAGCCTGCAGGCAGATGATTGCACTCGCCGAAGAGCGTAAAACGGAAGATAACCTCTCTGTTCAGGTTGCGCAGATTGAACGGGTCGAGCGGGTTCTTTATCACATGGGAGTTCCCTACTATCGCGAAGCGCGTGAAAGCGCGAAGAGCTATGAACTGGAGACCGGCCAGATTTTGGACGAACGGTTCCAAATTACCGAGGTCATCAACCGAAGCGGGATGGCGACCATTTTCAAGGCATTAGACTTGAATACCGGTCAGAACATTGCCGTTAAAGTGCCTCTCATGCAGTTTGAAAGCGATCCCGGCTTTTTTGACCGGTTCGAGAGAGAGGAATTGATCGGCAAGGCCCTCAATCACCCGGGGATTCTGCACGTTGCATCCATTGAGAACAAAAGCAGGCCTTATATGGTGATGGAGTACCTCGAAGGACAAACTCTCCGGCAACGATTGACGGGCGGGCGCATGAGCCTTGCTGAAGCGGTGGGCATCGCAACCAAGATCGCCGACGCTCTCGACTATATGCATTCCTTCAACGTGGTGCACCGAGATCTGAAACCTGAAAACGTAATGCTCTGCGGCGACGGGTCCATTCGGGTCATGGACTTCGGAATTGCCAAGGTGGCGGGACTCCGGCGCCTGACGTTCAGCGGCTTCTCCCCCGCAATGGGGACGCCGGATTACATGGCCCCGGAACAGGTCAAAGGAAAACGTGGAGATGAGCGGACCGACATCTACAGTCTCGGCGCCATGCTTTATGAAATGTCAACCGGATCCGCGCCGTTTGAGGGGACAAGCCCGTACCTGATCATGAACGCCCGTCTTGCTGGCGATCCCAAAGCTCCGCGCAAACTCAATCCGGAAATCTCCCCCCGACTGGAAGAAATCATCCTGCATGCCATGGAACGGGATCCCAAAGACCGATATCGCAAAGCGGCTGAAATGAAGGCCGAACTGGAAGCGCCCGAAAAAGTGCAGCTGACGGGCCGCTGCGACCGCCTGCAATCAGCTTCGCCATGGAAAGCACGGTTGCATGGGGTTCGGATCGCCCTTTGGACGGTGCTTGTCACCATTCTGGTTTTCGGGCTAATTCTGGTTTTCTTTCGCAGACACTAAGCAGGCAATTTGAGGGCAGCAGGGGCGACCGAGAGCCACCCCTGCCGTTCAGATTTCTACGCCGTTGGTCTCGCTACCGCGCCCAAAACTGTCTTCTGCTTTCGTGCGTTGGTCAACATCACGTAAATGAGGCTGATCGCGCCCCACCCCCCCGTGAGGGCGAAGCATATCAATGCTTCATGCTTTGAATCGGCATTTCCGATGATGTAGAGGTAAAGGATGGATACCAACATTGCTACGTTTGTCAGCACGCCCAACCATGGAATCAAGGAATGCTTCAGCATGCTGCGCTCTTTTCGGCCGTGGAACGCTACGAGCGTCCATATGCAGGTGAGCGCATAGAGAACAAACGTCCCGAAATTCGACGCGAGAGTAATCCCCGTCAATCCAACGACCGACTGCACACCGATAAGAGCTATTCCTGCCGAGACAATAACCAGGACCCAGATGGCCCTGTGCGGAGTCGCGAACCTGCCGTGCATGGCCCCGAGAATTTCCGGCATTTCCTCGTCTTTGGCCATTGCATAACTGATCCGGACCGCAGTATTCAGGCAGCTCAGCGTCGTCCCCAGTATGGCCATTGCCACCGTGACCGCAATCGTGACCATCAGTCCGAACCCGATGCCGTGAAGGACCGTGTTGCCTACCAGGATGGCCATATCGCCGATGGGAGCGCTCGATGCGGCCGCCGCGTCCATGCCTGTGATTACCCCGCCGGCGGCATTCTTGCCGACCAGTTTGTCGCCGACCATGTAACCGGCTGCGAAATACTCGAACAGGTAAGCACACAGACCTTGAATAATGAGAGAAAGCACTACCGCCCTTGGAATGTTCTTTCTCGGGTTTTTCGTTTCTGCGGCAAACGCGGTGCAGCTCTCAAATCCGACCAGAATCAGGATCGCGATCGTGGACTGAATCATGACGCCCACAAAAGAGTGCGGCAGGATCACATCGGAGGCGCTGCTGAAAGTCCACTTGACAGCTCCTGTAGGGATTGTCAGCCTGTAGTAGATTGCAATAGCGCTGAAAACAACCAGCGTTGTCAGCTGCACAATATTGATGACGATCGAGGTCATGGTTGATCCCGTTATGCCCCGAATTGCTATATATCCCGTCAACAGGGCAAACAGAATGGCGATCACGCTCAGCCCCAAGACGGAAATGCTTTTGCCGGTGACCGCGTTATAAATGTAACCGATCAAAGTGGCCATGAACGCGACCATGACGCCCGGATATACCCAGTAAAACAGGTGGGCGGCCCAACCGGTTACGATCTTCGCCAAACGCGCCCATTTATGATGCTCCCGGTTTTCGCGGTCGAGGAATGCCTTTTCCGCAAAGTAATAGCAGCTTCCAAAACCTGCCTCCGGATAAAGCCGAGCCAGCTGCGCATAGGAGATCGCTGTCAAGAATGCCACAATCAGAGCCAGTCCGATCCCGGCCCAGATGTCGCTGGCCACCGAAGTTCCATTCGGCGCCGTAGCAGCGGCCTGCAACTGGTACGTGATCCACAAAAAAGCGCCGGGAGCGATCAGCGCCATTGCGTTCATCGTAACACCAGTCAACCCGAGGGTAGGGGTGATCCCTCCTACCTCAGCTCTTGATTCTGTTGCAGCCATACGTTTACTCCTTCTTCAGGGCACACATCTCCCTGACGATATTTTTAAATCAGCTCGGCTAAATTTGAATGGGAACGCTCCGTTTCTCCCGCTTAGCCCGACGGAAGAAAAAAGCTACGAAACTGCGCGGAACGTAGTTCTCGCGCTCGGTTGGGAGGACGAATGAATGTCGGGTGCAAGTGCAAAATCCGGGTATCCCACCGCACCCATCTCCGAGACATCCAAACCTTCATACTCTACATTCGGAGAAACTCGATTTCCTATCCAGAGATCCATCAGTTTAAAAAAGCCGTAAGAAGCACCGAATACAAACAGAATACAGGCCAAGGAGCCGATGCATTCGGCTGCAAACTGGCTGAAATCGCCATACAGCCATCCGCGCACGGGGCCGGCGACTCCATTCAGTCCATCGCCGTAGGTTCCATCCGCGAAGAGCCCGAGTGCCAGAATGCCCCACAGACCGCAGGTTCCGTGCACGGAGATCGCGCCGACCGGATCATCGAGTTTCAGCCCCCGTTCGATAAAAACCACGGAAACCACGACCAGCACACCGGCAACCGCGCCGATGATCGCAGCAGCAATACAGCTCACATAAGCGCAGGAGGCAGTGATCGCAACAAGACCTGCCAGCAAGCCGTTCGCAAGGATGCTCGGCTCGGGCTTGCCATAGCGTTTCCATACAAAAACCATGGCGGAAAATGCACCGGCCGCCGACGCCAGCATGGTGTTGAC
>JBEKKY010000074.1:0-12013 GCA_050010475.1 Acidobacteriota bacterium
ATCTGATAAATGGCATCTTCCAGGATGGCATTTCCGGAGGTCCTTGCCGTGATGTTCAATCCCTCCAAAATGGGAACGCCGCTCGTCAGCAGCGTTGCAAGAGTTCGTGTGAATCGGGCAACCGTGATTTTCCGCAGAATCTCGCCCAATACCGGAGACTTCAACAGGGTCTTGTCGATCAAATGTCTCCCGTTGTCCGTTTTGTAATATGTCTTCAATCCAAAGATGCCCAGAACCACAAATACCGCCAAAAAGAGTATATATCTTGCGATGAGTCCCGAAGCCATGATGACCGCGCGGGTGAGCAGCGGGAGTTCGACATTAAATCCCTCAAAAAGAGTCGCGAAGACGGGGACAACTTTCCAAAGGATGATTGTGACCACTCCAATTGCGATGGTCAGAATGGTTGCCGGATAAATCATTGCGGAGCGCAAGGCTTGCTTCAACTTCACGATCTTCTCGATGAAGACGCTCAAGCGCTGAAGGATTGTGTCCAGGATCCCGCCGGTTTCACCGGCCGCAATCATGTTGGTGAAAAGGGAATCAAAAACTTTGGGATGTCTTGACATCGCAGCCGATAGAGTGGATCCGGCCTCGACATCTCCTCTGATTATACTCAAAACTTCTTTGAAGCCCTGATTGGGATGCTGCTGCGCAATCGCATCCAAGGCCTGGATCAACGGCAATCCGGCATTCAACATAATCGAGAATTGACGAGTAAATACGCCCACCTCGGCCTGAGTGACCTTTTTCCGAAAAGAAAAATTCAGGCTGGAGGTTTTTTTTTCTCGAATTGAGATAGGTGCTACCTGCTCTCGCCGCAACACGGACGCCAATGCCTGGGCGTTGGTCGAAAAGCGTTCGCCCGAAATGCTTTCATTGGTTCGAACGTTCTTCCCGCGAAATGTGTAGACCGGCATGACCTGTTCCTTTCAGTATCAACGATGGATGCCCACTGCAAGCTCGGGCTTTTGCATGCGCTGGGATGCAGATTGAAGATTCAAGCCCACGCCTCTCTGGATTAAATCCTGCAATTCCTCAACATTCGAGGATTTGGCAAGAGCGTCCTCTGCCGCGATCTGCTTGGTCAGCACCAGCTGCGAGAGAGATTGGTTGAAAGTCTGCATGCCGAATTTGTCCTGACCCGTCTGCATGGAGCTGTAAATCTGATGAATCTTATCCTCGCGAATCAGGTTGCGGATTGCCGATGTCGGGATCAGAATCTCCATTGCCATGCAGCGCCCCTTCCCATTTGTCCTTGGGATCAGCGATTGGCAAAGAATTCCTTCCAGTACCAGGCTCAGTTGCGCGCGGATTTGGGGCTGCTGATTGGAAGGAAATATATCGACGATTCGGTTGATGGTCGAGGCCGCGCTGTTGGTATGGAGCGTGGCCAGTGTCAAATGGCCTGTTTCCGCAATCCGCAGAGCCGATTCCACCGTCTCCAAATCCCGCATTTCTCCGATCAGCACGACGTCCGGATCCTCGCGCAATGCCACTCGGAGAGCGTCGGAAAACGAGTGCGTATCGGAACTGACCTCCCGCTGGTTGACAATGCAATTTTTGTGAGGATGAAGAAATTCAATCGGGTCTTCAATCGTGAGAATGTGTTCATGCCGCTCGCGGTTGATTTTGTCGATCATGGCTGCCAGCGTTGTCGATTTTCCGCTGCCTGTCGGCCCGGTAACCAGGATCAAACCGCGCGGCTTGTCGCAAAGCTTTTCCACGATAGGTGCAAGGTTCAGGGTTTCAAAGCCCTTGATCTCGAAAGGAATGATGCGGAAAACAGCTCCTACCGAGCCGCGCTGGGTGAATACATTGGCGCGAAAGCGGCACAGATCCTTGATGCCGAATGAGAAATCTATTTCCCATTTTTCTTCAAACTGGTGCTTCTGACCGTCAGTCATTACGCTATAGGCGAGTCTCTTGGTATCTGCAGCAGTCAGAACCACGTCGTCGATGGGACGCAGGCTGCCGTCCACGCGAATTTTTGCTGGAGTCCCGTTGGTCAAATGAAGATCCGAGGCTCCGGACTGCAGGGTCTTCTGGAGCATCTCGGGCAATGTGTTCATTGGCGTTCCCCGTTCCCCGTTCCCCGTTTCGATCGGGATCGGTATCGGGTATCGCTATCGCAATCGGCTTTTCTCGGATCGATACCGATACCTGGTTTTTCAAGGATAAATTAAACGGATCCGTTTTCTTCTTCAGTATCCTGGCTCACAAATCATCAACAAATTCGGAATTCGAGATTGAAAAACTAAATTAGCCCTTCTATCAATTTCGAATCTCAAATTTCGGATCTCGAATCAACTCAGAACTGTTTCCCGAAGAACTTCATCCAGGGTCGTAAGCCCTGTTTTGATTTTTGTCAATCCGCTCTGACGAAGTGTCAGCATTCCCTGTTCCACTGCTTTCCGCCGAATCTCTCTGGCTGATGCTCCCACCAGGATCAACTCCTGGATGTCCTCGCCGATTTCCATCACCTCATACATACCGATTCGGCCCTTGTAGCCTGTTCCATTACATGTCTTGCAACCCTCCCCTTTATGGGTGCGAACCGTTTTCGCCTCCTCCTGAGAAAATCCCGCATTGATGAGAGCCTGCAGCGGCGTCTTGATTTCGGTTTTGCAATCCTCACAAATTTTCCTGATCAGCCTTTGAGCGCAAATCAGGTGGACGGAGGTGGCGACCAGGAAAGGCTCGATCCCCATGTTGAGCAGCCGGGAAATCGTGGATGGAGCATCGTTGGTATGAACGCTGGAGAGTACAAGATGGCCCGTGAGGGCGGCCTTGATCGCAATTTCCGTGGTTTCAAAATCCCGTATTTCCCCAACCAGGATGATATTGGGATCCTGCCTCAAAAAAGACCGGAGTGCTGCCGCAAAGGTCAGCCCGATCTGCTCTTTGATCTGAACCTGGTTGATCCCGCGAAAATTGTATTCCACCGGATCCTCTGCGGTCATGATGTTTGTCTCGGGAGTGTTCAATCTATTGAGCGCCGAGTAGAGGGTGGACGTTTTTCCGCTTCCCGTCGGTCCGGTTACCAGAACCATGCCATAAGGCTTGAGAATCGCTGCTTCGACTTTCTTCAGCGGGACTTCCTCAAACCCGAGTTTGCTCATATCGAGCGGCAAGATGTCTTTATCCAAAATACGGAGTACGATCTTCTCTCCAAACAGAGTCGGCAGACTGGACACGCGATAGTCGATTTCCTTTTGTTTCCCATTAATCGTTGTCCGGATCTTGATTCTTCCATCCTGCGGCAGCCGTTTCTCGGATATATCCATCTTTGACATGATTTTGATTCGGGAAGTGATGGCATCTCGAAGCCGCAGGGGTGGGTTCATCATGTTGTATAGGATTCCATCAATGCGAAACCGGACTCTGAAATCCTTTTCGTAGGGCTCGACATGGATATCGCTGGCTCCCTTTTTAAGGGAATCGGAGAGGATAAGATTTACCAGTCTGATAATCGGCGCGTCTTCACCCGATTTTTGAAGCTGGTCTAGAGATACCTCTTGTTCCTCTTCCGAACTCGTTTCGAGGTCCAGATCGACACTGCCGTTCTTCTCGACTTGCGCGATTTGCTCGTAAACCCGTTTCAGCTCGATCGAGTGTGGAGTGCCGTAATATTTCTCCAATGCTTCCGTGATCGATGTTTCAGTGGCGACCACCGGCTCGACGTTCAACCCCGTCATGAACTTGATGTCATCCATGGCGAACACGTTGGTGGGGTCGACGCTGGCCACTGTCAGGGTGCTGCCGACCCGGCTCAGTGGTACGACCATGTACTTTTGAGCCACATCTATGGGGATGAGTTTGACGACAGCGGGATCGATTTCAAAGAAGGCCAGATTGATGGACGGGACACCGTATTTCTTGCTCAGCAGGGCTGTAATGTCGTCATCTTCAACAAATCCAAGGTTGATGAGAATCGAGCCCAGCCGCCCGCCGTTTTGACGTTGGTGTTTCAGCGCAAGTTCGAGCTGGTCGGGCGTGATGAAATTCTCTCTAACCAGCAACTCGCCGATTTGAGTTGGCATTGCCTATTTCGATCCGCTCCATAGCAAGTCGATTATGGTTGTTGCGAACAGGAGGATGCTGATCCAGCCGTTAATTGCAAAAAAGGCTGTGTTCGCGCGGCTCAAGTCCGTTGGACGGACCAGACTGTGCTCATACGCCAGCAACAGTCCTACCACTGCCAGGCCCGAGAGACTGATGAATCCGAGTCCCTCTCTCCAGAATAAAAAACCAAGAATGCCCAGCATCGCGAGGTGGAGAGCAGCTGAAATCCACAAAGCCGCCGTCACACCAAAACGTTTTGGAATCGAGTAGAGCAGCTCCCGACGGTCGAATTCCACGTCCTGGCATGAGTAGATCACGTCAAACCCTGCGACCCAGAAAACCACCGCAAGTCCCAGAAAGAGTGGAGAAAGTGAGATAGAACCTCGCAGTGCTATCCATGCGCCGACAGGGGCACATGCCAGGGAAATCCCCAGGAAAACGTGCGTCAACCAGGTAAACCTCTTTGCGTAGGAATAAACAAAGACTATTCCAAGTGCCACGGGGCTCAATTCCAGCGATAATCGATTTAGCCTGGATGCTGCCAATACCAGCAAGGCAGAACTGGCAAATATAAACGCCACCACAAAGTTACGTGAAACCAGCTTGCGGGGAAGTGCCCGGTTCAGCGTCCGTGGATTTCTAGCGTCGAACGGGAGATCGACTAACCGGTTGAACGCCATTGCAGCACTACGAGCTCCGACCATTGCCAACAAAATCCATCCAGCTTGCTCGGGACGGGGAATGCCCCGAGCCGCCAAAAATGCCCCCAGAAAAGCAAAGGGGAGGGCGAAAATCGTGTGCTCGATTTTCACCATCTCCAAAACGATTCGCAGTTTCTTCAGCAACCTGTTACCTTCCGGCTCTTCCCGTTCGATGCGCCAAGAGAACGGTCCCGGGCGCAGCGGAAGGGATTTGCCGCCCATCAAATATAGTTATCGACACAAGCACGCTTTTAATGAAGCAGTTATCGCCTGATACCTGCCTGGGCGCCAACAGGGCAGAACATAACATATATATAACGGCTTGATGCCCGAATTGAGCAAAACAAAACGCCACAGATTCCACGGATTCCACGGACTGGGAAAAAACTTCGTATGCATTTTTCAAAATCCGTGGAATCCGTGGAATCCGTGGCGTTTTTGCACGAGCGGTCCTATAATCGTTCAATGAAAGATGAAGCGAAGCACTCGATTCCCGGCCGTATGATCGGCATTCTTGGTGGAATGGGGCCCGAAGCTACGCTCGATTTATACCGCCACATTATTAACCTCACACCGGCAACCACAGATCAGGATCACATCCGAGTCCTAATCTACTCCAATCCAAAAATCCCAGATAGAACGAGAGCTATCGAGGCTCAGGGCGAAAGCCCTCTGTCCTGGTTGATAGAATCGGCAAAACTTCTGGAAAAAGGGGGAGCAGGTGTCATAGCGATGCCCTGCAACACTGCTCACTACTTTCTTCCTCAAATTCAGCAGGAGGTCTCCGTTACCATTCTCGACATGATTGAAGAAACCTGCCGGAAGATTCGAGAGACTCTGTCTGAGGCCAGAACCGTCGGGTTGATTGCAGCCTATGGGACTGTGCATTGCGGGGTCTATCACAAAGCCCTTTCCAATGCAGGAATCAAGCTTCTGATTCCCGATGATGAAGATCAAGCCCGAATTCGGGTGGCGATCGGCCAGGTGAAAGCGGGAGTCCAGGATAGAACCACGCGCGAGACGTTCCAATCCATAGGAAAATGCCTCGTGGATGCCGGCGCCAGGGCGGTAATTCTGGGCTGTACGGAAGTCCCTCTGGCGTTTGAGCCCAAAGAAGTCAATTACCCCACCGTGAATCCTACAAGAATCTTAGCGGAAGCAGCCGTAGCCTGGGCGCTTGGAAAAAGAAAGTGAACGATTCTCGGATCCGCGGCGTTTTTTTCGATTTGGGCAATGTTTTGCTGAGACTTAATTCCGGCAAGTTCGCTGAAAAAATGAAGTCATTGACGGGATTGGAAATGGATGCGCTGCGTGCAGTTTTTGCAGACGGATTGGTATTGGATTATGAATGCGGTCGGCTGAAGGACAAAGAGTTCCTTGCCGGGCTATCTGGCCGGCTTGGCATGACCATCACACGGGATGATTTCACAGATTTATGGACCTGTATGTTCTGCGAAATCCCTTTGATATCGGATGAACTGCTGAAGGACCTTGCGCGCGAACATGCTCTTTGGGTGATATCAAACACCAACAGAATGCATTTTGAGTTCATTCTGAAGCATTATGAATTTCTGAAGCATTTCCAAGGATGGAGTCTGTCATATGAAGTCGGAGCCGCCAAACCGGATCCGGCCATTTACGAACATGCGTTGAGCACAACGCAGATCCCCGCATCTGAAGCTCTTTTTGTCGACGACCAGCTTGTTAACGTTGAATCGGCTCGCAAATTAGGGATGGATGCAATCCATTTTCTGAATCCTGCGCAACTCATTCAGGAACTGCAGGCAAGAAATTTAGTTATTTCGTGATTCGTCTTTCGCACTTCGCGATTCCGGTTTAACCTCCTGCTATCGCAAAAACGATCGAAAGAACATCTTTTTCGCCCACCGGTGTGTTCAGGTCGCCCAGCGAGCGAATATCCTGATCATTTAAATAAAGGTTCATATACCGCGAGGTCTTTGCGGAAAAGAACCGTGTCCCGGCATCCGGAAACCGGACTTTAAAGCTTTCCAGAAGTTCGCGTACGGTTTTTCCTTCCAACACGACCTCCGACAGATTCTCAGTATACTGCCGAAGCGGAGAGGGAATCCGAACAGTAACACCCATCGATCATCCTCCTGCCAAGAAAACAAAAAGGTAGCATGAAATTGCCGGCTCGTCACCGGAAAACGGGGAACAGATTAAGTTTGACAAAATTGTAAATAAAATTGACAATATGACTGCCTATTCTGTCAAAAGGATATACATAATTGGTAGCATGGCAGGAAAGAGAATCACGGGGATCCCAGTTTACGCTGTTTCATGGCGTCAGGAATAAGCTTCTGGCATTGATGATCGGTCTGTCCCTCCTTCCGCTGTTGGGCATGTCGGCATTTTCCTATTTTATCGGGAGGGGAAAGATCCAGGAGCGCATTACCCTATCTCTCGGAAAAATGGCGCAGGATACGGCGGACAAGATCGACTTCATGCTGAGAGGGCAGGAAAAGGAAATCCTCTCCATGGCAACGACCTTTCCTCTTATCTACGGTGGACTGAGAGAAGCGGACCGATCCAGCATAGCAGACCTGCTGAACAAATATTGTTTTTACCATGATGAGTACGATCTCCTGGTCATTTTGGACAAGACAGGCAAGCTGGTGGGAATGAATACGAAGGATCGTAATTCGATGCCTCTGCCGGCGAAAAAGCTAGCCGAAGTCCTTGGCGAAGACATTTCCAAGTTCCCGGAAGAGCAAAAGCTCTTTTCATCATCGATAGCCGGGAATAGCTACCATCGGGACTGGTATCAATCCAAACTTGTTCAGAGCCTGTACGATTACAGCAGGGAAGACAGAAGCTATCAATACAACATTGCCTTTTCGGAACCCATTCTGAATCCGGCAACTCGCGAAATTATCGGAGTGTGGATCAATGTTTTGAACTGGTCCTATTTCCAGAACATTCTCGATAGCATGGAAACAGACCTGGCGAATCTGGATCTGAAGAGCGGATACGGTTTCGTGCTGGCAAAGGATGCCGATACGATTATCGGACACAAATACCGGCGCAATCGGAAGCTCGATGAGAATGGAACTCGATCAGGCGGACAGGATTTCTACCAAACAAGGGTGGTCGAAGATTACGGGCTTCGTGGCTTGCAAAACGCTATCCTCCACCAGCAACAAACTTTTTCTTATGATCTGAAGGGCAGCGGCAAAATAGCCGGATTTGCACCGATCGACGATCCTTCATTCGGCTGGATTATTGGCGTCGAGATCGACAACGCCGATGTTTCAAAGCCGATTAAAGTTTTAAGCTACTGGCTTTTCGGAGTGACCGCTCTGCTTGCCTCTCTGGTGGTCCTTTTCACGTATCTGATTGCGGAGGGGATCACCGTACCCCTAAAAACTCTTATCCGCTCCGCGTCGACCATCGCGCAGGGAAATTTCAAGGAGCGCGTCCCGATTCGTTCTTCGGATGAAGTCGGAATCCTGGCGTCCACCTTCAATGAAATGGCCAGTGCGCTTTCTGTTCGCGAAACACAGCTTCAGGAGCTGAACCGGAATCTGGAAAATATGGTCCGCGACCGCACTCTTGAGCTGGAAAACTCGCATGAGGCGCTTAAAAGAGCCTATGTTGACCTTCAAAGCGCCCAGGAACAGCTGGTCCAGACTGAAAAGATGGCGTCTTTGGGTCAGCTCGTTGCGGGAATAGCTCACGAAATTAAGAATCCGCTCAACTTCATTTATGGAAACACCGGGTTTCTTGCCGACTATACCCAGAAACTGCAGAACCTAGTGGAGTCCTTTGAAAAATTCCCCAGCATCTCGGCCGAAGACCAGGCTGAAATGCAGAAGGCGAAAGAGGGGATTCACTATTCCTTTATTAAGGAAGACTTGAAAATTCTGATCGACAACTTCACGGAAGGCGCTCGAAGGATCAACACGATTGTCACCGATTTAAGAACCTTTTCGCGCATGGATTCCGACACTATCTCGGAAGTGGATCTGCATGCTTCCCTGGAGATGTCTCTCAACCTGCTGCGAAATCAATATAAAAACCGCATCGAAATCCACAAAGAATATGGGGATATCCCCAAAATTCAGGGCTACTCGGGCAAGCTAAATCAGGTATTCATGAATCTTCTGTCCAATGCGTTTCACGCGGTTCCAGGGAAAGGGGATGTCTGGATACGAACCCGCTGCAACGACGGCAACGTGGAAATCGAGATTGAAGACAACGGTGTGGGTATTCCCAGAGAACTTCTCAACCGGATCTTTGAACCGTTCTTTACGACCAAGCCTGTTGGCCTGGGGACGGGGCTCGGATTGAGCATCAGTTATGGAATTATTGAGCAACACCAGGGGAGGATTAGCGTAACGAGCGTGCCGGAAAAAGGCAGCTCGTTTGTTGTCAGCCTGCCAGCTTACCGGGAGAATTCGAGTGCAGAAAAGAAAGTATGAGCTGTTGCTGGTGGATGACGAATTGGCGAATCTGCAGAAGCTTCAGCGGACATTCATGGACCAGTACAACGTTCATACGGCACAGTCAGGCGAAGAGGCTTTGCAGATTCTCCACAACGCTTCCATTGATGCGATCATTACCGATCAGAAAATGCCCAACATGACAGGAATCGAGTTCCTCGATCTTTCCCAGAAGAGCTTTCCGAACATTGTCCGGATTGTGCTCACCGGTTTTGCCGACGTGGATGATCTTATTGCCGCCATTAACACCGGCAAAGTCCAAAAATACATCACAAAACCCTGGGAACCGGACGATCTTCGGCTTGTAGTCCAGGATGCTCTGGAAAAAATGGAATTGGTTCGGGAAAACGAGCGGCTCACCACGGAGCTTAGGCTGGCAAATGACAAACTGAGGACTGAAAACATTATTCTGCGCCAGGAGGTTGAGAAACAGGTTTTTCCCCAAGGGATTATTTATGGCAGTCCGGAGATGGAGAACATACTTCATCTGTTGCGCAGAGTAACCGGAACGGAGACGACCGTTCTTATTCAAGGGGAGACCGGAACTGGTAAAGAACTCGTGGCCCGCTTCATTCATGGCGAAAGCAACCGCCGCGACCAGATTTTTATTCCCGTCAACTGCGGTGCCATTCCCAAAGATTTGGTAGAAAGCGAATTTTTCGGACATTCCAAAGGTGCGTTTACCGGCGCTACCCAGGAAAAGAAGGGTTACTTCGAGATAGCCAACGGCGGCACCATTTTCCTTGACGAGATTGGCGAGGCACCTGCGGAATTACAGGTTAAATTGCTGCGCGTCATCCAGGAAAGCGAGATCATGCCCGTCGGCTATCACCAGCCCAAAAAGGTGGACGTGAGGATTATCGCGTCCACCAATAGAGACCTTAAAGCCGAAGTGATGGCCAACCGTTTTCGCCAGGATCTTTTTTTCAGGATCAACGTCTTTTCCGTAACCATTCCACCGCTCCGAGAACGAAAGGGAGACATCCTGCCTCTGGCGGAATTCTTTCTGGGGCAATTTTCGCAAAAACTCAATCGCAGGACAGGCCGGCTCAGCAAGGAAACCCGTGATCTGCTGGTGGCCTATTCCTGGCCGGGGAATGTGCGAGAACTGCAAAACGAGATCGAACGTCTGGTCCTTTTATCTGAAGCAGAAAAAGAGATCGGACATGAGCTTCTCTCGGATCACATCCGGCAACGCCCTCGAGTTTCTCCGCGTTCCGATGGAGATATGAAATCCGCCGTTCGTATGCTTGAAGAGGAAATGATCCGGACCACCCTGGTACGATTGGGGCAAAATAAGTCGCGCACGGCGCGGACACTTGGAATCAGCCGCCAATCTCTCCTTGAAAAGCTACGGCGCATGGGCATTGAAGAGTAACCCGAGACAATAACGTCTGCCTGCAATTGGTGTCGCTATCGGTTTTTAAAAACCGATAGCGACACCAATTGCAACCGCTGGATGACATCTTACTTTCCTGAACTGTAACCTTTGTAGACACATACTAAGCTACTGCAAAAAAGCAACTTATTCAATAATACCAAGAAACTGTCTACTATATTGACAGTTGGGCTGAGGTTCCGCCTATTAGAGATAATCGTGTAAGTTGTTGTTAACAATACATTTATTAAATTTACTGTTCTTTGGCACTTTATTTGCACTTGTATAGGCCGACACCAACCCAATTAGTTGGGTCGCTGTAAGGAGTTAAAGGAGGCTTATGCTGGCGACCGAGTTCCAACCAAACGAAGAGGTCAATGTGGCGCTTTTGAATCGCTGCCTTTCCCGCGATCCGGATGCATGCAATGAATTGTTTGCACGATATAACCGCAAAATTTTTAACACGGCTTACCGAATCCTGGGCGAGGAAGCCTCGGCGGAAGATGCACTTCAGGAGACTCTCCTGAATGTGTATCGTGGTATTTCCAATTTTCGCGGCGACTCCAAAGTTTCCACATGGATCAGCAGAATTACGATAAATGTCTGCCTCGGAATGTTGCGCAAAGGGAAGAACAGGAGGTATGTCGAGCTGGAGGACGAATCTGCCAGGGACCTGCCGGCTGAGCCTACGCCTTTTACTGACCCGGTAGCCCATACCTCTCTTGAAGAGCTGCGTTCGTTTGTCAAGGAAGCTTTCGACCGCATGCCGGACAAGCAGGGCATCGTGGTACGTCTCCATGATATGGAGGGGCATACCATTCAGGAAATAGCCGAGATAATCGATTGCCCAGTCGGGACTGTGAAATCCCGGCTATTTTATGGAAGGCAAGAATTCAAGACTCTTTATAATTCTCTTGTGAACGGCGGTTTCAAGGCTCCATCCTCTTCTCTCAATTAAACTTGGCACTCCCCCAAATGGAGACGCTGGCCTTTTTGTCATTCGCGCTCCAATCCGAGTGGTTTGGAAAAAGGCGAGCGTTCCCAAAGTCTCTCCTGCGATAATCCCCCGCAAGTCTTCCAGGATCCGCAATTGAGAATGTTTTTGCCGGCATGGTAAAATCAAAACCTTACATTTCCAAGCGATCGAGGTTTCGCATGCCTTTAACTGAGAAAGGACACCAGTCTCATTCAGCCGAAAAAGTTAAGCAGTTATATCAAATATTGGAGACCCCCCGGGGTCCTGAAACAATTCTGAACCCATTTTTCTGTGTGGAGGCGAGGGTCGATTTCAATGACGTACGTACGGGGTTTCGGCATACTGTAAGCTTAAGCAAAGCGCTCGAAATTTATTCAGACAATGCCGACTTGCTTTGGACGGACGATATGATCCGGGATGTTGATCTCGC
>JBEKKY010000075.1:0-11930 GCA_050010475.1 Acidobacteriota bacterium
CACAACATGGGCGCTGAATCTGGACAACCGAATCAAGGCGCAAGATGATTTGATCGCGACGCTGCAGAAAGACCTTCAGGAGCGTACAACATGGGCGCTGAATCTGGACAACCGAATCAAGGCGCAAGATGATTTGATCGGGACGCTGCAAAAAGAGCTGGAGTCCAATGTTCAGCAGATTTCGAAGATAAGGAGACAGTTTGTTTATCGCGTGCTTTCCAAATTGAGGGTCCTTCCGAATCCCTGGGACAAATGAAATAATCCATCGCCGGTCCCAGAACAAGCGCGGATTATGGGGATGATTCAAGCCATTCCTTTGCTTCGCCAGGAGACGAAAAGATTCTGGTTGTGACTCCCCTGGAATTATACGTGTGCGCCAGCCTTTTCAGAGCCTATGCAGGCCAGTAGCAATCCGAATTCTATGCGCCGGGATCTCGGCCTGAGAAAGATCCATTGAACTGCCGGCGGCAGTGTCAAAATTCGGGATTTTGTACTGCATCCTGAATCCTGGATCCTTCATTTAAGTTCATTGCACCGTGGTGCCGCTCGAAGGCTTGCCCCCTCCGATTTGTTTGTCCCGTTGCGTCTGAAGCGCCTGGATGAGACCGTCAACAATCTGGGAAGGAATGGCGATGACGGCTTTTACGGGGGCAGGCAGCGTTCCCGTCTTCTGCATTTTCAGCGCCTCTTCCTCACTCTGCGGACCGATCACCTCGCAAAAAGTGAGGGTGCAGTCAATCGGCGAAACGCTGACCTGAACATAGTTGGCATAAATTCTCGGAGAGCTGATCGTGTGGTCGGCAATGATCTGTACGGGTCTTTCCTCATTCGACATGTTTTCCCTCGATGTTTAGATAGCGGCGGCCTGGCGGTCGCCGGAAAATGCGATCTATTGCCCGCCCGTGCCAGGAGCCTGTCCGAGAATTCGAAGGCGTCGCGCCGCCTTGCATCTGCCGCTTCCAAGCCAGGAACGCGGCCCCTTCCAATTCTCAGACAGGCTCCTAGCCTGGGGGCCAGCGAAAAATTCTTCCGCCCAGAACGTGAATGTGCAGATGAAAAACCGTCTGGCCGGCCTCCGCATTTGTATTGATAACGGCTCTGTAGCCTGTGCCGTCGATCCCTTGCTCTTTCGCCATTCGCCCGACAATCGAAAGCAGATGACCCAGCAGCGCTTTATCGTCCGGCAGATTATCATTCAAAGAAGTGATGTGCTTGCGTGGAATGACCAGCAAGTGAACCGGGGCTTTAGGATTAATGTCCTGAAACACGACACACTGTTCGTCCTCATAGAGGATCCTGGCTGGTTTTTCATGAGCGGCCACCTGACAGAAAATGCATCCGGATGTTTTCATCATTCCTCTTCTACAAGAATGAACCAGCTTCTTGAGAGCACAGGGAAACATATGGAAAATCGTTTACGCGTTGACGGGTTAACGGGTTCACGCGTTCAAGAATAACGCGTGAACGCGTAAACGCGTTAACTCGTAAACGGGTTTCTAGGTAATACGTTCGATGTTGGCGCCGAGGCGAGCTAGTTTTTCTTCGATATGATAGTAGCCGCGATCCAAATGGTACACTCGATCGATCCAAGTTTCCCCCTTGGCAACCAAGGCTGCAAGGATCAAGGAAGCGCTTGCTCTGAGATCGGACGCTAAAACCTTGGCGCCGCTGAGCGGCTTCCCACCCTTGATCAATGCCTGCCTTCCATCGATCGTGATATCGGCGCCCATCCGGACAAGTTCCAAAGCATGCATGAACCGGTTCTCAAAAATGGTTTCCGTAATGACGGCGGTTCCATCTCCCTGGGTCATCAGGGCCATGTATTGAGCCTGCATGTCGGTCGGGAATGCCGGGTACGGGCAGGTCGTCATATTTTTCGAGAGAATCGGATCACTCCCGCGCACTCGAAAACCGTCCGCCTCGACTGCAACTTCCGCTCCCGTTTCACTCAACAGACTCAGGACCGCGGATAAATGCTGCGGACAGCAGTTGCGGATCTCCACGTCCCCCCTCGTGATCGCAGAAGCAATCGCAAATGTCCCCGCTTCGATCCGGTCCGGGATCACTTGGTGCCGGCACCCATGCAACTCCTTAACTCCGTGGATTCGAATCGTTCTTGTTCCGTCGCCTTCGATCTGAGCTCCCATGCCGCGAAGCAGGTCCGCCAGATCATTGACCTCAGGTTCACAGGCCGCGTTGTCCAGAATTGTTTCACCTTCCGCCAAGGTTGCGGCCATCATCAGGTTCTCGGTCCCCGTAACCGTTACAGTATCCATCAGGATATAGGAGCCATGCAGGCCATCGGTCGAGGCTTTCACGTAACCGTGCACGATTTCGCAGGTGGCGCCCATTTTCTCCAAACCCATGAGATGCAGATTCACCGGCCGGGCGCCGATAGCGCACCCCCCGGGCAGCGATACCCTTGCTCTTTTGAACCTTCCGACCAGCGGACCCAGGACCAGGATGGCCGCGCGCATCGTTTTTACGAGCTCATAGGGCGCTTCATGCGAGTGGATTTCAGAAGCCCTCAAACCAGCTGTCCCGTCTTCACGGATATCCACTTCGGCCCCCATCTCCTGCAGCAATTTGCGGGTAGTCAGGATGTCACGGACGTAGGGAATATTCTCCAGATGGACGGCATCCGCAGTTAAAAGTGAAGCGGCCATGGCAGGCAAAGCGGCGTTTTTTGCGCCGCTGATTTCAACACGGCCGGTCAAAGGATTACCGCCGATCACGCGAATCTTATCCATCAATAGCTCCGGAGAGGTTGCGCCCGATGAGGCAGCGCGGGATACCCTGCAAATCATTCAATATTTTTTGCACAGAGATCCCCTCCTGTTCGGCGAGCTTCCGGACCGGTTCCGCTTGTCCTGCACCCAGTTCCAGCAGGAGATATCCTCCAGGAACGAGCCGGGAAGGCACCTCCGGAATCAGGGCCTGATAAACCTGCATCCCGGATTCTCCGCCGAACAAAGCGAGGTGAGGCTCGTAATCTCTCACTTCGGAGGGGAGACTATCACAATCCTTCAGTGCAACATAAGGCGGATTGCAGAACATATAATCGAAGGCCTGGGTCCTGGGGAAACAGTCGAGGAGGTTCGACCGGATCAGCTGAATCCGTTTGTCGACCCCGTGCCGTCTCGCATTTTCGCGCGCTACTTCGAGAGCAGCGGCCGAGAGGTCGACGCCCCAGCCGGTCGCCGTCGGAACTTCGCGAGCAATCGAGACCGCAATGCAACCCGAACCGGTTCCCACATCGAGGAAGCGAGCGCCTGGATGCGGCTGATTTCGGATCAAACGGATCGCGGCTTCAACCAGTATTTCCGTTTCCGGACGCGGAATCAGGGCGCCTGGACCTGTCTGGAAAAGTAAGCCGTAGAATTCCTGCCTCCCCGTCAGATACTGAAGAGGCTCCCCCTTTGTGCGACGGAGGACCAAGGCCTGAAGCCGATCCCAGGCCTCCTCGGGGATGGATTCCTCGGGGTGAGTTAAGATGCGAACTCTGTCCCAGTGAAGGACGCAGGCAAGCAATAGGTCCGCGGAAAGTTGCGGCGATTTTGACTGCGCCCGTTTCAACTCCTCGATAGCCCAAGCTTTTGCACCAGCAACCGTTTGCATGTGTCCAATTCGAGATTTGAGATTCGAGATTCGAGATTTCAAGGCATTCAATTTCGAATCAACTCAGACGGCCTCTTTCAGCCTTTCGGCCTGGTAATGCGTGAGCAGCGCGTCGAGTGCGGGACCGATATTCCCATCCATAAAATCCGAGAGGTTATGAATGGTCAGCCCTATGCGATGGTCCGTGACGCGATTCTGGGGGAAATTGTAGGTCCGGATCTTTTCGCTCCGGTCTCCCGAGCCTACCTGATTGCGGCGGTTTTCCGCAATTGACTTCTGTTGCTCCTGGAGTGCGATGTCATACAACCTTGATCGCAGGACACGCATTGCCTTCGCCCGGTTCTTTATTTGCGATTTCTCATCCTGACAGGAAACAACCAGCCCGGTTGGTATATGAGTGATTCTCACAGCAGAATAGGTCGTATTCACCGATTGGCCGCCGGGACCCGAAGAGCAAAAGGTGTCGATCCGAATATCCTTTGGATCGACCACGACTTCGACTTCATCGGCTTCCGGCAGGACCGCAACCGTCACTGCCGAGGTGTGAATGCGGCCGTTCGCTTCTGTCGCAGGTACCCGCTGAACCCTGTGCACGCCGCTTTCATACTTGAGTTTAGAGTAGACGCGGTCCCCTTCGATAATGGCAATGATCTCCTTGAATCCGCCGACTTCCGATTGGTGTTCTTCCATGATCTCGACGCGCCAGCCGGCTCGTTCCGCATAGCGCGAATACATTCGGAAGAGTTCTGCTGCGAACAAAGTCGCCTCGTTGCCCCCCGTGCCAGCCCGGATTTCCAGGAGCACGTTCTTTTCGTCATTGGGATCTTTCGGCATCAGCAGCCATTGCAGCTCCTTCTGACACTCCTTTTCGCGCTCCTGCAGGGCCGCCAGCTCTTCATCCGCGAGTTTTCGCATTTCCGGATCGGTTTCGGATTCACAGAGAGCCTTTGTCTCTTCGATTCCACGAAGAAAATTCTTGTACTCCCGGAACTTCTCCACGATTGCGCGCAAATCCCGGTGAGCCTTGGCATGCTTCTGATAGGTTGCATGATCCGCAAAAACCGCGGGATCTGCGAGCAGAGCGTTCAGTTCTTCGAATCTCTTTTCCAGGGAATTGAGCTTGTCAATCATAGGGTGTCCCTAAAATAAAAAGTGGGGAAAAGTGCCCAGAAGCGAGGCCGGGACCGCTAGGCGGCGGTCTGTGCTTCCCGGGCTTTGATGCCATCGAGTTCGAGAGCTTCCTTCAGTGCGCGGATGGCGATTTCCAATTGATCGTCCGAAGGCTCCTTCGTTGTAATGCGCTGAAGCGTCAGGCCCGGGAGAACCATCAGTCGGAAAAAGCCCTTTTGACAGCGTGGCGCAGACAGGCGTATCAGCTCGTACGATAATCCCGAAACGACGGGGACCAGTACCAGACGCGAAAGGAATATTGCGCCAAGAGAACTGAATTTGAAGATCGAGAACACGAGGATGCTCACGACCATCACGAACAGCAGAAAACTCGTGCCGCAGCGCGGGTGAAGGGTCGATTTACGGCGTGCGTTTTCTACCGCCAATACCTCCCCGGCCTCCCAGGTGTGCACCACCTTGTGCTCGGCGCCATGATATTGAAATACCCGGCGAATATCCTTCATAAGGCTTACCAGGACAAGGTAGGTCAGGAAGAAAATGACGCGAATCAGCCCGTCGACCAGGTTGAAAACAATCCAGTTGTGAACGGCGGGAATATAGCCGCGCAACCAGCTCGTAATCCAAAGCGGCAGCAGAATAAACAGAAAGACAGCTGCTCCGACGCCCAATGCCATGGAAAAGATAATCGGGAGGAGTGCGCCTTCCTTCGCAGCCTTCTTCGGCTTTCCCTTGTCGTCCGATTCCACATCCGCCATTGATGCGTTAATGGAAAAATTCAATGTGCGAATCCCCAGGAACAGGGACTGGATCAGGACTGCAAATCCTCGGATAATCACCCAGGATAGCGGCTTCCAGTAATCGGAGAGCCGTTTGACCGGCTCCCTCTTCACCTCGACCGAACCGTCGGCACGGCGCACTGCCACCGCGAAGGCGTGAGGAGTGCGCATCATGACCCCTTCAATGACCGCCTGACCGCCGACCAGAATATCTTCCGGCGATACTGTGGGCTTTATCTGCGCCATTAACAATCTCAGGATTTGGATGGACTGGTGGTCTTTTCCTTGCTGTAACGCTTGTGGAAACGTTCGATTCGTCCCGCAGTGTCGATCAGCTTCTGCTTCCCGGTAAAGAACGGATGACAGGCGGAGCACATCTCCAGCCTTATCTCGGGTTTCGTCGATCGGGTCTCAAACTTGTTTCCGCAGGCGCAGGTGACCAGTACTTTGTGGTATTTAGGATGAATTTTCTCTTTCATTCGGCCTCTTTGGTCGGGCACACCCATTCCATAGCGTGACCCAGGTAAAAGAGTGAATATACCACTGGATGAGCCTTCCCGCAACAGTTACAAGGCTTGTTAGGGCTGGTTGCTTCCATATCGGGGTCGGAGTCGGGGTCGAAGCAAACTGTCTTCGACCCCGATTTCGATACCGACCCCGAATTAATTTGAGGCTAAATCCTGCATCCTGCGTCCGGTCCGACATTACTTGTCCAATCGCTTCCGGTGTGGTAGTGTGTACCATTCTTTTGCTCCCCGTTGCATGAAGATCATCGATAGAGATGAACGTCAATATCCTGAAACGTATGGGGATGATGAAGATATATTTCCACGATAATTGTTTCGATGGCCTCGCCTCCGCCGCCGTTTTCAGCAACTTCTATCGGAACGCAGTCCGCCCTGATTGTGAGTTCCGATACGAGGGACTGGCACATCGCGCAGGCCAGCTATTTCTGGATGTTCAATTCGACGGGGACGAGAATGCCATCGTAGACTTCAAATATTCGAGTGATCCGCGACTGACCTGGTGGTTTGACCATCATCAGAGCGCCTTTCTCAGCAGGGAAGACGAGGCCCATTTCCGGGCGGATAAAAGCGGCAGAAAATTTCACGATCCGACATATCGCTCATGCACCAAGTTTATTGCGGAAATGATTCTGAAGCATTTCCGCTTTGACTCCAGCCGGCTGGAAGAACTGATCCGATGGGCGGACATCATTGATGGCGCCCAGTTTGAAAGCGCTCAGAAGGCAGTGGAACTTCATGAGCCTGCAATGGAACTCATGATGGTCATCGAGGGAGTGCGGGATCGGGAAAGCATATACAGCCTGATCGGGGAATTTCAGAAGAAGTCGCTGGATGAAATCATGGAAATGGCATGGGTGCAGGACGCTTTCCGTCCGCTCTACGAACGGCATCTGCGCTCGATCGACATCATCCGCCACAATGCACACTTTTCCGACCGCGTCATTTTCTTTGACCTCAGCGGCCACGATCTGGAAGGCTACAACAAATTCATTCCTTATTACCTTTTCCCCCAGGCAATCTATTGCGTGGGGATAAGTTTGTCGAGTTTCAGGACCAAAATCTCCGTCGGTTCTAACCCGTGGAGTCCTCATCCGCGGACCCAGAACCTGGCTGCGTTGTGCGAGCGCCACGGCGGCGGGGGGCACCCCGTAGTGGGCGCCATCTCTTTCGCCCCTGAGGAACTTGAGAAAGCGCGCAGCATCGCCCAGGAGATCGTGGCACAGTTACGCAAACAACCATAAGATTTATGCTGGAAACTGATCCCCTTCTGCAGCCGCATCTGCGACCGGTTGAGGCGTTCCCGGTTCGAATGAACGAACAGGATTTCGTTTGTGTTCGAGATCCGGAAACACTGGCGGAGCAGCCGATATTCCTGAACCAATCGCTTCTCTTTCTCGTCTCCAGAATGGATGGCGAGCATACGTTACGGGACATTCAGGCAGACTATTTTCGTGCAACGGGTGAAATTCTGCCGATTGAAACACTCGAAAACCTGGTCATGCAGCTGGACGAACAGCACTATCTCGACAGCCCACGGTTTCGCGCTTACTATCAGGAACTCATCGCAAGCTATCGCAAAGCTCCCACACGTCCTGCCCGTCACGCAGGCGCGGCCTATGAGAACAGCTATGACGCGCTGATATCGCAAATTCACGGTTACTTCGACCCTCCGGAGGGCCCCGGTAACAATTCAATCCCCGATATTTCAAAACCCTTGCGCGGCTTGATTGCCCCTCATATCGATTTCACACGCGGCGGCCCGACCTATGCCTACGCCTATGCGGCGCTGGCAAACAGCCCCACAGCGGATATCTACATTATTTTTGGGACCTGTCACACCCCGATGCCGCAGCGTTTTTCGGTCACGAACAAGGATTATGAGACGCCACTGGGAACGGCGAAGACAGACAAGAAATTTATCGAACAGCTCCTGTCCAGAATGGGAAGCCAGTATCTTGATGAGTTCTCCCACCGGACGGAACATTCGATAGAATTTCAAGCTGTGTATCTGCGATACGTTCTGAGGAACAGGCGGGATTTTACGATCGTTCCGATCTTGGTCAATTCCTTCCACGATGTCTATTCCGACGGCAGGGCCGCTGCAGAAGATCGTGAAATTTCGAAAGTCGTGGGAGCGATTCGGGAAACCATGAAAGAAGCGCCGGGCCGCATTTGTGTAATCGCCGGGGCCGATTTGGCGCACGTCGGGCGGCACTTTGGCGACATCTCCGGGCCTACGGAACAATCGTTGCGGCAGGTGGAGCGGGAAGACCGAATCTTCCTGAACCTCGTCGAGCAGGGGGATGCTGAAGGCATGTTCCGCTCCATCGCAGAAGACGATGACCAACGCAGGGTTTGCGGCTATCCACCGATTTATATGACCTTGCGCTGCATCGATAATCCGCAGGGAAAGCTGCTCCAGTACAGACAATGGTCCGACATGAATGCCGGCGCTGCGGTGACCTATGCTGCCCTCGCCCTATACTGAACAAGCAGAAACAACCTCGGCGTTCGGAATCGGGATCGGCATCGCAATCGGGATTCGCAATTGATACAAACAAAAAACGCCACAGATTTCACGGATTCCATAGATTTAAAATCCGTGGAATCCGTGGCGTTTTGAAAGCTTCCTAAAACGTACCCGTGGACTCTCACCGCAGGTTTGAAGTAAATTTGTGTCGCCCGAAATGTTACAAGAGACGATTCTTGTTGTTGATGATGAAATCGCGAACCTGCAGAAGCTCCGCCGGACGTTCATAAACCGCTATCCCGTTCTGGCCGCAAGCTCTGGCGGGGAAGCCCTGAACCTTGCCCGACAAAACAGCGATATTGCAGTGATTGTCGCGGACCAAAGAATGCCGGACATGACGGGCGTCGACTTGCTTCGGCAAACTCTCGATATCCTGCCCCATGCCGTACGCATCATTCTGACCGGATTTACGGATGTGGATGTTCTGATGGAGGCGATCAATAGCTGCAAAGTATATCGCTATATCGTCAAGCCCTGGGATCCGCCGGATTTGTTGATGGCGGTGGAGCGAGGGCTGGAAGCCCATAGGCTGGCCAAAGAAAACGAGAAGTTCCGGAAGGAACTCGTCCGGCGCGAACGCCTTTCCCGAGAACTGGAGATTGCAAGCGAGATCCAACGCTACATTCTTCCTCCGACAACCCCCTTGATCGAAGGATACGAGATGGCTGTGGAGTATCATCCTGCGCGCGAGGTTGGCGGGGATCTTTACGATTTCGAATACCGTTCCAATGTGCTTCAGATCGTCATCGGAGACGTGTCCGGAAAGTCGATTCCTGCAGCCTTATATGGCGCCGTTTTCAGCGGACAACTGCGGACACTCATTTCCCAAGCACGCTCACCCGCCGAAGCGTTGCAAATTTTAAATAACAACTTAGTTGCACGCTACCACTCGGGCAATTATATTGCAGTGACCTACTGCAGGGTTGATCCAACGGACGGCTCAGCCATGCTGGCAAATGGCGGAATGCCGTTTCCATTTCTGGTCCGCGGCGATCAGGTCTCCCGCCTGAAATTGCCCGGAGTCCCTTTGGGTCTGATGGAGGGAACGAACTACGATGAGCTTCCATTCCGGCTGGAGCCTGGCGATACCATGATGCTGGCCAGCGACGGAGCGATGGATGCGCTAAACGCGGAAGGGGATTTTTACGATCTGGATCGGTTCACGGACTCGGTTCGAAGGCATTCCGGCAAAGACGCGGGTGAATTCCTGAAAAGCATCTATTCAGAACTGCGCCAGTTCATCGGGAATGCGGAACTTAATGATGATGTTACGCTGATTGCATTGCGACGCAACAAGTAGAGGTTACCGATGCTGCTTCTGAAAAATATCGCTCAAATCGTAACTCTTGGCGGCGGGCCGATACCCAGGGTTGGGGACTCCATGTCCGAATTGGGAATTATAGAAAACGGCGCCATCCTGATTCACGGCGAACGCATTGTGTGGATTGGCCCCACCAAGGATATCCCCGTGCGGGAACCCGGGATCCGGTATCAGACTCTGGACGGAGTCGGCTTGGATTTGGTCGCGCTGCCGGGTTTTATCGATTCCCACACGCATCCGATATTCGCCGGCACGCGCGTGGAGGAATACGACCTTCGCCTTCAGGGGGAAAAGCATGAGGAAATCGCCGCCGGAGAGAGAGAGATCGCAGCGAGCGCGGAACCGTTGCGCACAGCCACCGTTAACCAACTCTTGGAAAAAGCCGAGCGCTATTTCCGGCATTTCCTTTCGCACGGAACGACTACGATTGAGGCCAAGAGCGGCTACGGTCTGAACATCGAGGATGCGATAAAAGGCCTGCATGTTTTGGCCGCCCTCCGCGACCGCAACCGTCTGGAAATCGTGCCCACTTTTCTGGGTGCGCACGCCATTCCTGAAAAGCAGGCCGGCGTCCGGTCCGATTACGTTCGCGAAATAATCGAGCGATTGATTCCGCAGGTTGTACAGGAAGGTCTCGCCCAGTTCTGTGACGTCTTCTGCGAAAAGGGGTATTTCACCGTGGCAGAGGCCCGCTCCATTCTGCTGGCAGCAAAGGAGGCCGGGCTCTGGTTGAGGATTCACGCGGATGAATTGACGCACAGCGGCGGCGCCAAGCTTGCGGCGGAATTGGGTGCGCGCAGCGCGGATCATCTGCAATACATTAATGACGCAGACATTGAGGCCTTGAAGAAGGCCGGAACGGTTGCAACCCTTCTTCCTGGTACGGCATTTAACTCCGGAACAATGCGTTATGCGCCGGCACGCAAGCTGATCTCTTCAGGCGTTCCGGTGGCACTGGCTACCGATTTCAACCCGGCTACCTGTTTTACTATGAACATGCAGATCATACTCGCATTTGCATGTACGCAAATGAGGATGACTCCTGCGGAAGCGATCACGGCCGCAACGGTCAACGGCGCCTATTCACTTGGGGTGTCCGACAGATTGGGAACGCTCGAAGAAGGAAAACAAGCCGACATTGTTCTAATGGACGTGCCGGATTACCGCGAACTGCCTTACTTCTTTGGAATCAACCACTGTATCGTGACGATCAAAAAAGGAAACGTGGTCATCAATCGACTGGAACAGCCTTGAAGCAAGCACCGGGTCTGGAGGAATTCATTTTGAGCGTAGCAAATACGGCGCCGCTTCTTCCGGCAGGAGGGAGTGTCGCCGCTTTGGCAGGAGCGCTTGCAGCAGCACTTGGTGAAATGATGTCGAGCTTGACCGAGGGAAGGCAGAAGTTTGCCTCCGTCGATTTTAAAGTGCGGCAAATTCACGCCAGACTCTCCAAATGCAGAAATCAGCTCAGGATGCTGGTGCAGGAGGATTCGACTGCGTTCATGTCTCTCCTGGATGCATTGAAGCTGCCAAAGGGAAGCGAAGAACAAGAAATTGCACGCGCAGAAGCAATTGATAGGGCGACCAGAATTGCAACCGAAACGCCATTGCGCATCGCCCGGGCCGCTGCGGATGTTTTGGAGAATCTGCGGGTGCTGGTTGAGGTTGGGAATCCGAATGCGAGATGCGATGCGGCGACGGGAGCACAGATGGCTTATGCTTCCTTAAAAAGCGCCCAATACAATGTTCTGGAGAACATCCGCAAAATGAAAGACAGGGCGTTTGCTGAGAGTTGCCGGAATGAAGTTACCGACCTTGTTGGAAGAGGTCAGGCTCTGCTGCAACAGGTCGATGCCCTGGTCACACAAATCCCGTGACAACTTGAACATGAGCGCGGATTTAGGACGAAACCCCTGGAGACAGCTTGCTGCCGCCTTCTGAGGAAACGGGGATGCGCCCCTTTTCGCCCGTTTAGCTTTTCCTATAACCGCTATTGCTCCGGCCAAAGGGAGAACATCCCCATTTGC
>JBEKKY010000076.1:0-11925 GCA_050010475.1 Acidobacteriota bacterium
CCCACTCTTCCTGTGGTCAGGGCGCCGGAATCCGAGACTCTTCGTTCCCCTATAACACCGCCCGTAGAACGTCCGCGCTCGCGCAAGTTCACATTGCCGCCCGTAGAACTCTTGAATCCGGCCGAGAACCCTTTTCCGGTCAACGAGGCTGACCTGATGGAGCGAGCGCGCATGATTTCGGATAAATGCGCGGAATTTGATGTGAACGGCAGCATCACTCAGATTCATCCGGGTCCAGTTGTCACAACGTTCGAGTTCAAGCCTGACGCCGGCATCAAGTACTCCAAAATCACGGGACTTGTGGATGATCTGTGCCTTGGGATCAAGGCCGAATCGGTCCGCATCGATC
Source organism: Acidobacteriota bacterium (assembly GCA_050010475.1). Classification (GTDB taxonomy): domain Bacteria; phylum Acidobacteriota; class UBA6911; order UBA6911; family UBA6911; genus UBA6911. Next base: position 350 of record JBEKKY010000076.1, read on the forward strand.
GATTACCCGGCAAAGCGACTGTGGGGATCGAAGTTCCGAACAGCCAGCGCGAGCTTATTATGCTTCGCGAACTGCTGGAATCGGATGCATTCCGCAAATCCCCGTCGAGGCTCACTCTGGCGCTGGGAAAAGTGATCAACGGAAGTCCTTTTGTTACGGATCTTGTGCGAATGCCGCACCTGCTGATCGCCGGGGCCACAGGATCCGGCAAAAGCGTGGCGCTCAATTGCATGATTACGTCGATTCTGTACAAGGCAACTCCGGAAGAGGTGCGATTCATTTTCATCGACCCTAAACGCCTCGAACTGGGCCTTTATGCAGACATCCCGCATTTGCTGACCCCGATCGTGACCGATGCGGGAGAGGCTGCCAATGCGCTTCGCTGGGCCACAAGCGAGATGGAAAGTCGATACAAAAAGCTTGCGCTGCGCGGAGTCAGGAACATCGATCAATACAATGCCCTGCTGCGAAGTTCCGGAACGCAACTGTCGCTGCTCGAAAAAGATCCTGAAGGGGAATACGAAAAACCGCTCTCGTATCTTGTTCTCGTCATCGACGAGCTGGCGGACCTCATGATGGTTTCTTCCAGAGAAGTCGAGGAATCTATTTCCCGCCTGGCCGCCATGGCCCGCGCCGTTGGCATCCATCTAATCCTTGCGACCCAGCGCCCTTCGGTTGACGTGATCACCGGGATCATTAAAGCCAATTTCCCGTGCCGCATCGCTTTCAAAGTGGCATCGAAGGTAGATTCCCGCACCATCATCGATGGTAATGGCGCCGAACAGCTGTTGGGAAACGGCGACATGCTTTTCATTCCTCCCGGCACGGCGCGCATGACACGGATTCACGGGGCCTATGTCAGTGAGAAAGAAGCCCAGGCGATTGTGGACCATCTGCGCAAGCAAGGAAAGCCCACGTATGACGATTCGGTACTAGCCTACAGTCAGGACGAAATGGACGACATGGGCAATCCCATTGACCCCGGACTACAGGATAGCCTGTACAACGACGCAGTTCGCGTGGTGGTGAGCGAAGGCAGGGCATCTACCTCTCTGCTCCAGCGGCGGCTGAGCATCGGCTACGGAAGGGCGGCGAAATTAATTGATATGATGTTTCACAACAATATCGTGGGGCCATCCGACGGATCAAAGCCCCGGGAAGTACTGGTCGGACTGGATTTTTTGGATCGATTGAACCAAGACTAACACTTCCGCATCAATAGTTTTGGGGCTCGTTTTTTCCGGAATCTCCTTTCAAACATCCCAATATTGCTGAAAAAGGTGGGCGGACCCGGATTGCTTGACTTGGTTCCCGTCTTTGCTAAACTGGTTTAAGTATTTGCGTCGTTGCGACCTGGCGCACGAGGCAGCCAAGTGAGAAGCATTCGGGTTTTCCGTTGGTTGATTTCTGCCGCGCTGCTGAGTTTCATATTTGATCTTAACGGTCAAACGGGGAAGCTAGCTCCTCCTCCATTATTTAAAGTCGGCGTTGAGACAGTCTTCGTAAAGGTGTCGGTCACCGACCCATTGAACCGTTATGTGACCGGACTCGAAAAGGAACATTTCAAAGTCTACGAAGACAAGGTTGAACAGGCAATTACCCATTTCAACCAGCAATCCGCTCCCATTAGCGTTGGACTTATTTTCGACATCAGCGGCAGCATGAAGGACAACAACAATATTAAAAAGGCCAAGAGCGCGGCAGCGCGTTTCCTCCAATCGGGGAATCCGGAAGACGAATATTTCCTAATCACCTTTAATCAGAAAACGACCCTGGTCCAGCCCTTTACTTCAGAAAGCTCCACATTGCAGAATGGCGTGGCATTTCAAAATCCGGGTGGCCGCACGGCAATGTATGATGCCATCTACATGGGGCTCGACCAGATGCAGGCAGCCAAGAATGAGAAAAAAGCGTTGATTCTCATCACAGATGGAGAGGACAACAGCTCACGGTACTCCCCCGGTGAAGTCCGTGACTTTGCGAAGGAATCCGACGTCCAGATTTATGCGATTGGAGAAGAAGGCAAACTGGGATACGGCCGATCAGAAATCCAGGGTATCGTCGGTACGACAGGGGGAAGAACTTTTTTCCCTAACAATTTCAATGAGCTGGATTATTATATCGATTTGGTCCACGCTGAACTTCGCACCCAGTACGTCCTGGGCTATGTGCCGACCAACAAAGTTCACGACGGGAAATGGCGCCACATCAGGGTCAAATTGGATGCACCCCAAGGCCTTCCCAAGCTGATCCTTCATGCAAAAGAAGGTTACTATGCCGCAAAGAACTGACCGATACCACTTCGGGCGCAGGTTGGGATTCGGAGTTCCTGTCGTCCTGGTGGCCTGTTCTTTACTCATTCCTCTATACCCCCAAGCCACGAAAGAATCACCGACCCAGGATCGAGGACGGCAGACGAAACCGGAACTGGAATCGCGCATCCCCCAGGAACCTGCTCCAAAGGAAAAGGGATTCACCATCGGAGTCAACGTCGACCTGGTTCTGATGTACACGTCCGTTTTTGACAAGAACGGGCACTTTGTCCCCGGGCTCAAAAAAGACAATTTCAAACTTTTTGAGGATGGAGTTCAGCAGTCCGTTAGCAGCTTTTCACAGGAAGACGCTCCGGTCAGCATGGGAATCTTGCTGGATCTGAGCGGAAGCATGCGCGGAAAGATCGATCAGGTCAACAAATCGGCGCTGGCGTTTATTCGTGCAAGCAATCCTCAGGACCAAGTGTTTCTGATCGGTTTCAATGAGGAAGTGGAACTGCTGCAGGATTACACCAGCGATGTTGATGAGGTCAGCGATGCTCTCGAAAATGTGGTGGTGACCGGCGGGACGGCGCTCTACGACGCCATTTACCTCGGAATCCAGAAGGCGCACAGCGGATCCAAGCCCAAAAAGGCCGTGGTGGTAATTACCGACGGAGAGGACCGCGACAGCTACTACAAGCTCGATGAACTTGTGGCCAAAGTGCAGGAATCGGATGTTCAGGTATTCAGCGTCGGGCTCCTGGACGATGTCCCGGAAAAAAGCCTCTTCGGACGCTGGTCGAGGTCGGCTCCCGAAAAAGCTCACGACGTACTTGTGAGAATTTCGGAAGAGACCGGAGGGAAAGCATTCTTCCCCAATAAGCTTACCGATATTCATACTGTAGTGGCTGAGATAGCCACCGATCTTCGAAGCCAGTACAGCCTCGGGTACCTTTCCAGCAACGCCACGCGTGACGGCTCTTTCCGCCGCGTCAAGATCGAACTGAGTGGAGCAGCGGCAAGCAACAATCACATCCGCTATAGGCGCGGCTACTACGCTCCCAAGGCCGAGCTCACGAGAAATTAGCCATCAGCAGCCAGCTGACGGCTGATAGCTGATGGCTTTCTTTCCACATTCCTCTGGAGTTTAGTCCCTCTTATTTCTATAATTAGGCCCGCTTAAGTGCATCGTCATCAACGACCGAACAGGGAGTTACTTCTGTGGCAACCACATTTGCACGGAAATCCGCCAAGGCGAAATCAAAGGAAGCGGAAGCCCTCAAGAACATCTCATCCATGGTCAACCGTTCTTTGGAGCTTAATGCAATCCTAATCGCGACCCTCGATGAGATCCTGGTTACGCTGGGCATGGACGCCGGGGTATTTCGATTACGCGCAACCCCTGAATCATCTCCGAAAACGATCTGTCGCGGATTCGGGAAGGAGGTTGTTGCGGTATTTGAAGACACGGGGAACGATTCAGCCGGCCAACCGTCGCCGATCGCGCTGATTTCGGGACATGCGTCCAAGTGGGGCGCGGGCCCGTTGCCGGACGTGTTGCGCACTGCAGGGATGCAGTTCTATGCGGCCTATCCGATACGCTCAGGAAATCGTCTATTGGGCAATCTGGGCCTGGCCAGCAAGAATGCCAATGGGCCGAACGAAGCGCAGGAGGAATTTCTTTCTGCCCTTTGCGAGATCCTGGGAGTTGCGGTAATGAACTCTCAGCTTCGCGATCAAGCAAGCAAGCTCTCCGAAGATCTCATCGCGCTCCAGGAATTGAATAAGATCATATCCCAAAGCTTCAATCTCGAGGACATCATTCAGCGAATTGTGATCGAGGGGAAGCGCCTTGCAAAAACCAACCAATGCCATCTTTTTCTTCTTGATGACAAGAGCCAGTGTCTGGTCGGATCCGCTTCCACGCAAACCGAAAACCTGGACATCCGCACGGTGAAGATCCCGTTTTCAGAGGACTCGACGGCTGTCGCAGCACTGATCGAAAAGCGTGTAATCGCCGTCGAAGATATTCCTCGGGATGAACAACCGAGCGGCAAGTTAATGAAATCGCTGGGCTGGCGCGCAGCCATTTTTGCTCCTCTGCTAACCAAAGAGCAGGCGATCGGGGTCCTGGTCTGCAGTGACGACTCCCGCGCGCGGAAGTTTACGGATGAAGAAATTCTCCGGGCCGAAACTCTGGCCCACCAGACCTCCATCGCGCTGGAAAATGCCCGTTTGTTTCAGCGGGTATCCAGGAGCCAGAGGGAATGGGAGACGACCTTCGATGCCATGCAGGACTGCGTATCAGTCCACGATACGACGGGGAGAGTGATTCGCGCAAACGTTGCGCTGGCTCGCCGCCTGAAAACGATTCCGCAAAAAGTAATCGGAAGGTACTGTTCTGAAATTTATAATCGGGCCGGGTCGAGCTCGAACTCTTGCCAACACACGCTGCCGCTAAAATCCGAAACGCTCGTTGTGGAAGAACTGAGCCTTCCCGTCATGGGCGGAGTGTTCCAGGTATCGGTCAGCCCTTGGTACGACAAGGATAAACGATTGGTCGGATCCATCCACGTAGCTAAGGACATCAGCAATGAGAAGTTGCTCCAGCAGCAGCTCATCCAGTCCGAGAAGCTGTCCGCCATCGGAGAACTCATTTCAGGAATCGCGCACGAACTGAATAATCCGCTCACAGGCGTCATGGGCTATTCCCAATTGCTGCAGTTGCGCAAAGACCTGGACGATCGCGCAAAGGAGAGCTTGCTCAAGATCAACAACCTCGCTTTGCGCTGCCAGAAGATCGTCCAGAACCTGCTTTCTTTCGCCCGCAAGCAAAAACCGGAAAGAACTCTCTCGGACATCAACGATATCCTGGAAAAAACGGTCGAGCTGAGAAGCTACGAATTTCAGGTCAACAACATCGAAATAAGCCGCGACTTGGACAGGAATCTCCCCAGAACCATCGCGGACGCGCACCAGCTACAGCAGGTGTTCCTGAACGTCCTGACCAATGCGGAACAGGCAATGCTGGAAGCACACGGGAAAGGCCATTTGACGATTCGCACCCACACCGACGCTCAGAACACCCGCATTGTGGTCGAAATCGCCGACGACGGGCCGGGGATTCCCGAAACCCACCTGACAAGAATTTTCGACCCCTTCTTTACGACCAAGGAAGTGGGCAAAGGAACCGGGCTCGGGCTTAGCCTTTCCTACGGAATGATCAAAGAGCACGGAGGAGATATCTACGCCCGAAGCCGTCTGAAATCAGGTGCAACCTTTTATATCGAGCTTCCGATCATTAAACGCCTGCAGGACGAGCCAAGCGTGGTGCCGGAGCTGATGCCCCAGGCACTGCAATTTGAAAATCTTGTCCGAGGCAAACGCATCCTTGTCGTCGACGACGAAAAATACATCCTGGATTTTTTTGTCGAGGTTTTCCACCGGTTCCCAATGCAGGTGGACACGGCAAGCAATGGCCGCGCGGCAATGCAGAAAATTCTGACCGCCGAATACGATCTTATCGTGAGCGATTTCAAGATGCCGCAGATGAGCGGGAAAGAGTTATACAGCTGGATTAGAGAGAATCGCCCTCAACTGGCCAATTTCATCATTTTTGTCACCGGCGATACTGTCAGCTTGGAAACACGTTCCTTCTTCGAAGATAATAAGAGCCGGTATCTGGCAAAACCATTCAAAATTGAGGAAGTGAAGGAAGTGATCCAGCAGGCGCTGCAATCAACGGTCAGCTGACAGCTACCGGCCGTCAGCAAAGTCGCTTGTGTTCCGAAAGAAGGATGGAATGCCGACTGCGGGTGGCTGAAAGCTGATCCTTACGCCTTGAATTTTCCGGTTTCGCCGGCGCTGAGGACCTCGTTGGCGGACCCGGTTCGATAGCCCTCGAGGTCAAGGGTGACATAGTTGTACCCTAAAGCCTTAAAAGTAGAGGCCAGGACGGATGCCATTTCGGGATTGAGAGCCTTTTTCAGCTCTTCCGGGCCGAACTCCAGGCGCACCATACGATCATGGTGCCGCACGCGAAAAATGCGGAATCCCATCGCTCGCAGCGATTCTTCACCCTGATCCACGATTTTCAACATTTCCTCCGTAATCGGGACCCCATAGGGAAACCGGGATGAAAGGCACGCCGAGGCGGGCATATCTGCGGTCGGAAGCCCTGCGCGCCGCGAAAGTTCACGGATTTCGTTTTTGTTAAGCCCCGCTTCCAAGAGCGGGCTGCGGACATGGTGCTCCTCTCCAGCTTTTCTTCCCGGTCTGAAGTCGCCCAGGTCGTCCGCGTTCAGGCCGTCCAATATGGTTGCCGAACCGCATTCCGCTGCAATAGCGCGGAGGACCGCAAAAAGCTCGTTTTTACAGTAGTAGCACCGATTGGAAGGATTGGCGCTGTATTCCGCCCGTTCCAGTTCTCGTGTATGTACGATTTTATGATTGAGTCCGAACTGATTCACAATCTGAGCTGCCATCCTGCGCTGCTGCGATGGGACAGAGGGGCTTTCAGCCGTGACCGCAAGGGCTTGCGTTCCGAGGATCTGATGCGCTTTCCATGCAAGGTAGGAGCTGTCGACTCCTCCGCTGAAGGCGACGATAACCGGCGCCATGCCTTTCAGCAATTCCTCAAGCTTGCGTTCCTTATCTTCAAGGGTCATATTGAACCGCCGTTTACGCGTTAACGCCTAAACCCTTTAACGCTTAAGACTGTTGCGAGGCGAACTGGTCTGCCTTCTGTATAGCAGGAGATAGCGGGCATGCTGCAGCACCGACGGATTTCACCCCGATTGAGCAAGCCAGGAAGTCTTTCCGCGGCAGCCTGTGAGAAGGGCAAGTAACGACTCTACCAGAGCAGCAAATCAGACTTCATCGTCGTCGTCTTCGTCCTCCTCGTAGGAATCTTCATCATCCCATTCTTCTTCGTCGTCGGCATCGTCGAAGCGGAATTCGTCATCGTCTTCCTCGTCATCGATAGGCGCAAGATCGAATTCCACGGGATCGATAGAGATTACCTCGAGTTCAACCCCACACTCGGGGCACGAAATCACTTCTCCTACGTCCTCGAATTCCTCATCGATAACGGCTTCGCATTCCGGACAGTAGCCCACAATTTACCTCCAAAAAGCATTCCCGGAGAGACCGAGACGATCTGTTACTATCGTTCACACCCGAAAATTATTAGCACCCGAAAATTTCAAGGTCAATTCAATTTGTCTCATTGGAGCGTTCCTTTGAGACCCTGCTATGATTGTGCTACCATTTCCGAGTGCAAGGCGTCAAGAAAAGTTCAACAAAAAGATCAGGACCGGAACAAGTATGATTTCCACCAGAATGACCCGAATCTTAGTCACCTGCATTTTAGTCCTGGCCGTGGCATTCATTTCCCGGCACGACTGCGCGACGGTTCTGTCTCCAGCTCCCGCTTTTGCTCAGAACTCCACCATTCAAAACCCGCCTCTCAGTCCCAAAAAATCCGCTCCGACGAATGAAGAGGATCAGGATCGTCCTCGGGGCCAGACTGCCATCTCCGTCGCAGTGGACCTCGTTTCTCTCCAGGTCCTGGTCACCGATCAAGCAGGCAATGCAGTCGCAGGCTTAAAACCCGAGAACTTTACCATCTACGAAGACAACGTCAAGCAGGATATTTCCAATTTTTCCCAAATCGAGGCTAATCTCACGGTTGTCGCGCTGGTTGAATACAGCAATAATGTTTCTCGTTTCCTGTACGAGATATGGAACGCCCTGTTCTACTTCTCCAAGAGCCTGCGCAAGGATGACTGGGTCGCTGTTATGGGATACGACATGCACACGACGATCCTGTGCGATTTTACCCAAAACCGCCAGCAACTGCAGGAAGCTCTGCAGCGCTTCATGATGCCGGCCTATCATGAAAGCAACCTCTCGGATGCGGTCATTGAAGCTCTGGACCGGACGCAGGAAATTGAAGGCAAAGTTGCGGTTATCCTCATCAGCACCGGACTCGATACTTTCAGCCGGCATACCTATGACGATGCCTTGAAAAAGTGCAAGGAAGCGAATGCCTCCATCTATGCAATAGGACTTGGACAGAGATATCGAATTCTTGCGGAGGCGTCAGGAAGGATGAGCAACGAGGCAAGCGTGGAGCTTGCCATGGCCGACAACCGCCTGAGGTCTTTTGCCGATTTGTCGGGCGGCGCGGCTTATTTCCCGCGCATGGAAAGCGAGCTGCCTAGTATTTTCGGCAATATTTCTGAGCTTTTGCGGAATCAATACAGCATTGCCTATGCGTCGAGTAATACGAAAAAAGATGGGAAGTTCCGGAAAATCCGCGTGGATGTGAGCGCAGATCTCAAGGACGCAAAGGGCAAGCCGCTGAAGCTTAAAGTCATCACCCGTAAGGGGTACATCGCTAAAGAATCCTAAAACCGTTTACGCGTTTACGGGTTCACGCGTTCACGCGTTCGCATCGATTTACCAATTTCTGACGACTGTCCATAAACGAGCCTTTAACGCGTGAACCCGTTAACCCGTAAACGCGTGAACGCGCATCATGCGATACGCGTCTTCCCTGCCTCGATAATAACCGATCAGGGTTTCCACTTGCCGGTAGTGTAGTTTTTCATACAGGCGCTGCGCCGGAATGTTCTGGACTCCGACCTCGAGAATCGAGTGCGTGATCTTTTGTCTCTTGAAGTCAGCATGCAATCTATTCATAAGCGCTGTTCCGATCCTGCGTTGCCGGGCCTCAGGAATGACATCCAATGTTAGGATATGCGCGCAGGAACGGCTGTCCATCTGCGCCACCGCAAATCCGAGAATCCCTCCGTGGCCCTCAGCGATCCATGCGCTGCTTTTCGGGTGGCGCAAGGAAAAGAGGAGTTCCCGCCGCGAGAATGCAATATCCGGCGGAAAACAGATCTGGTCGATCTGAAACAGCGCCTCGAAATCTCCGACTCGAAACTTGCGAATCCGTGTTGGCAGATCGGACATGCTGTTATTATACTTCTCACGGGCCGAGCATGTATCCTTGGCGCCGGTGAATTGAGGGAATCGGATATGCATGAAAGCCGCCGACATCAATGGTTGCAGCACCCGGCGGATTCGGACTGGGCAAGGTTCTGTCCCCGTTGCGGGGCCGGTCTTGACGAACGCTACGTTGAAGCCGAACAGCATGTTCGAAAGATCTGCTCCGGCTGCGGGTTTATTTTCTATCTCAATCCAAAAGTCGTTGCCTGCGCGGTGCCGTGCCAGGACGGACGGATATGGCTTCTTCGCAGGAATATCGAACCGTCGTGGGGCAGCTGGACTTTTCCCGGCGGTTACGTCGACCTGGGAGAATGCGTCCCGGACGCGGCTATTCGCGAAACGTACGAAGAGATGCGGCTCAACGTCCAGCTCGACGGCTTATTAAATCTGTATTCCTATGCGAATGTCGGAGTCGTGCTGGTCGTATACCGCGCGACTGTAACCGGAGGGGTTGCGGCGGCCACCCAGGAAAGCCAGGAAGTCAGAGCCTTTCGTCTCGAAGAGATCCCCTGGGACAAGCTGGCGTTCCCATCGACTCGCGATGCGCTTCTGGACTATGTAAAACTTGAGCAAACGCCGGGCGGACAGCAGTGAATCAACCGCCCGAGTAACCGGACGCTACGGGACAGCGGAATCCCGTCCCCACCCGTGGCAGAAAGGATTTTCAGTGGATCTGGCCGAAAAAATTCTTGTGACTGCGGCGTTGCCTTATGCGAACGGCCCATTGCACCTGGGACATCTGGCTGGAGCATACATACCGGCGGACGTATATGTCCGTTATCAGCGATTGAAAGGTGCGGACGTCCTTTTTATCTGCGGATCGGACGAACACGGAGTCCCAATAACCATCCGTGCCGACAAAGAGAATGTCACGCCCAAGGAAATTGTGGATCGCTATCATTCCATGATGAAGAAAAGCTTTCAGCGCATCGGCCTGTCTTTTGACAACTACTCGCGCACTTCCCTTCCCCTGCACCATAAGATATCGCAGGACTTTTTCCTCAACCTGCATCAAAAGGGATGCATCAACGAGCAATCGGTCCGCCAGTACTACTGCGCCGCCTGCGGCCGTTTCCTCCCGGATCGCTATATCGAAGGGGAATGTCCCCACTGCCATCAGTCGGGAGCGCGGGGCGACCAGTGTGAAGCTTGCGGCCGCTGGCTCGAACCGGAGCAGTTGATCGCGCCGAAATGCAAGGTCTGCGGCTCGCCCCCGGAATTACGAACCACCAGGCATTGGTATTTCCGACTGTCCGAATTTCAAAAACGCCTCGAGGAATGGCAGGATTCCAAACCCGACTGGAAGAGCAACGTCCGCGAATTCTGCTCCGGCTGGTTCCAGGAAGGTCTCACCGATAGGCCGATCACACGCGATATTGACTGGGGCATTCCGGTTCCATTACCCGAGGCTCAAGGGAAGGTTCTGTACGTTTGGTTCGACGCTCCCATCGGATATATCTCTTCCTCGGTTGAATGGGCGCAGAAACAGGGGAACCCGGAACGCTGGCGTGACTACTGGTTGGACAAGAAAACCCGGCTGATTCACTTCATCGGAAAAGACAACATTGTATTCCACGCGATTGTGTGGCCGGCGACTCTCATGGCTCACGGAGATTTCATTCTTCCATCTCAGATTCCCGCAAACGAATTTCTGAATATCGAAGGGAAAAAAATTTCAACCAGCCGCAATTGGGCTGTCTGGGTTGATGATTATCTCGACGTTTTTCCCCCGGATCCTCTGCGCTATTGGCTTGAAGCGAATGCGCCCGAAAGCAAGGATGCCGATTTTACCTGGAAGGATTTCCAGACCCGGAACAACAGCGAGCTTGCGGACGTGCTGGGAAATCTAATCAACCGGTGTCTGTCATTCGTCGAGAAACATTTCGATGCCAGGGTGCCGGCGGCCGGAAATTTATCGGACTCCGATCGCAGAGTGCTATCCGCAGTTGAAGATGCAACAAAACGCATCGGGGCTGCTTTGGATGAATTTCAGGTTCGTCGCGCCGTCGGCGAGCTGATGGATCTGGCACGCGTCGGAAACAAGTATTTCAACGATGAAGCTCCCTGGACTTCACTGAAAACCGACCGCACGCGCTGCGCCGCCACATTGAACACAACAATCCAATTGCAGGCCGCGCTCGCGGTGCTCATGGGACCGTTTCTCCCTTTTTCGGCCGAAAAACTCTGGCGCATGCTGAACGCACCTGGATCTCACTACAATCAGCACTGGGATGATGTCCCCAAATTGCGGCTTCCCGACAACCACCCGTTGGGAAAACGCGAAATCTTATTCAGCAAGATAGA
>JBEKKY010000077.1:0-11881 GCA_050010475.1 Acidobacteriota bacterium
CGTTCAGCCCGATGCTCGGCAAGCAATGCGCGACGCAACGATTTGCGTCCCTTGAGCATCCCGGCGGCTTGATGAACCGGATCCTGCAACTTCGGCACAAGCGCCAACACACCACCATAATCCACTACCTGCACCTTTGTGCCAGGCTGCAGATTGTGCTTGTTGCGCAGTTCTGCCGGGATGACAACCCAACCTTTGCTGGAGACTGTGACAGTCATGAGAGAAGCTCCTTTCGCGTTATACATATATAAATGAAAGTATAACATTCCAAAACCGACACAGATAATATTTCAAGTGATATAGAAATGAGGAAAGGGGATGCTTAATTGCGTTAGGAATTCGAATCGTGGATTGGAGAGCGGCTTTCAATCCGCAATCCGAAATCGAAAATCCGCAATTGGCAAAGCCTACCCCAGCTTGCCCTGCCAGGGAGTTGCCGGTGTCCCGATCAGGTCGATCCAAACGTTTTTCATCATGCTATATTCGTCGAGCACCATAATCGAATTTTCTTTGCTGTGGCCCGACTCTTTGCATCCGCCCCACGGGCACTCAAAGACAATCGACAGGTGCTGGTTCAGCCACACGGTGCCCACCTTCAGCTGCTTCGTCATTACGAGTCCCTGCCGTATATCTTTGGTCCAGATGGAGGCGCACAAACCGAAACGGGAATCGTTGGCAATCTCCACAGCCTGTTCCGGCGTTTTGAATCTGGTCACTGCGGCGACCGGGCCAAAAACTTCCTCCTGCATGATTTCCGATTTGGGATCGCAATTTCCAAAAATCGTCGGGGCTACGAAATATCCATCCTTCGTTTCGGGAGTGTTCGGACGTTCGCCTCCCAGGAGCAGCTTCGCTCCCGACTTTTTTGCGCGCGCGACAAACCGTTCTATGTTGTCCCTGTGCCCTTTGTATGCGACTGGTCCGATCATCGTTTCCGGGTTTAGAGGATCCCCCACGCGCAAGAGCTTTGCGGCCGCCACAAATTTTTCGACGAATTCATCATAGACCGATTCGTGCACCAGATATCGGCTCGAGGCGCCGCAGTTCTGGCCGGAATTAAAAAAGCCGCCCCATACCGCGCCTTCAACCGTGGCCTTCATATCTGCATCCGGAAGCACGATAAAGGCGTTCTTGCCGCCCAGTTCGCATGCAACCGGCTTCACCGCGGCGCTGGCAAGAGCCAGAATTCGCTTGCCCGTTTCGGAATCTCCCGTGAAATTGATCTTGGCGATGTAAGGATGTTTGACCAAGGCTTCTCCCACCGTAGATCCGGGACCGGTGACTATATTCAAGACCCCCGGTGGAATTCCGGCCTCCACTGCAATTTCGCCAAGCTTCAGGACTGTCAGCGGTGCGCAGGACGGCGGCTTCACCACGGCAGTATTTCCCATCATCAGACACGGAGTAATTTTCGATATCGCCGTGACAAGAGGGAAATTCCACGGTGTAATTAATCCAACCACCCCCAAAGGCTGTCGGATTGTCATGGACATGGCCTGCGGACCTACCGGCAGCGTTTTGCCTGTCACAGCTCTTCCAACACCCGCCATGAATTCGAAATGCTCGGCGTCGAAACGCATATCGAAGTTATAAGTTTTGAAGATGGGTCCGCCATATTGCATGGTTTCAAGCTTTGCCCATTCGTCACGACGAGCCCGGAGAAGCTCCGCCATCTTGAAGAAAATGGCCGCCCGTTCCGTCGGAGCTTTTTCCGCCCATGCAGGCGCCGCCTTCCAGGCTGCTTCGGCCGCTCGGTCGATTTCCAGCGACGTGCATTTTGGAGCAAGGCCCACAACCTTGCCATTTGCCGGATTGATGACTTCCATCGTTTCCTTTGTCGCCGCCTCACAGAGCTCCCCATTGATCAGCACTCTGTACTCTGAATTCATGAACCGCCCCCTGTCGTAGGGTTCTCCGTTCCCCGTTTTCCGTTCCCCGTTGAATACATCTAAATTCCTAACGGGGAACGGAAAACGGAGAACGGGGAACGTTTTTAATCCATTAATTCCAGATTCATCAGCTTCAGCTCGGTGAATTCCAGCATGCCGTGAACGCCGCTCTCTTTGCCGATCCCGCTCTCCTTGCTTCCACCCCAGGGGAATTCGGTGGCGAGATAGTTGTGCTGGTTGACCCAGAATGAGCCAACCCGCAGCTGATTGCCCATCCGGACTCCTTTGGTCATGTTTCTTGTGAAAACAGAGCCGCAGAGACCATATCGATTATCATTTGCTTTTTTGATGACATCCTGCTCGGAGGAGAATTTCACGATACAGGCAACCGGGCCAAAGATCTCTTCCCAGTATATCTTCATCTTCTCGGTAACATTGGTGAAGACGGTGGGCACAACAAAATAGCCCTTGTTCAGGGGAGGATTTTTAGGCCGTTCGCCTCCAAACACCAGCTTGGCGCCTTCTTCAATACCGGATTTGATGTAGTACTCAACCTTTGCCCTGTGCTCCGCGCTGACAACCGGTCCCATTGTCGTCTTGGGGTCGAAAGGATCGCCGACGACCACCTGTTTTGCGCGATTTACCAACTTCTCCACAAAAGCGTCACAAACCTTCTCGTGAACATAGATCCTTCCGGGAGAGCCGCAAGTCATTCCGGTATTCTTGAATTGCTGGTGCGCCAATACCTGCGCTGAATGATCGAGGTCAGCATCTTCAAGCACAATCGCCGGATTCTTGCCTCCCAATTCGAGGACCAGTTTTTTCACAGTCTGGCTGGCAGCAGCCATAATCGCCTTTCCGGTTTCACTGCTCCCCGTCATCCCAATAAGATCTACATCCGGATGTGATGAAATCATATTTCCAATACTCGACCCCGGACCGGTAATCAAGTTGACCGCCCCGGCAGGCAGATTCATCTTGTCGAGCACTTCCATAAACTTGAGCGCAGCCAGAGGATTGATGCTCGGCGGCTTTATGACGCAGGTGTTACCGACGGCAAGCGCAGGCGCCATTTTTGCCACCACCATCATGAGGGGTACATTCCACGGCGTGATAATGCCACAGACTCCAACCGGCTCGCGCTTCAAATAGGAAATTGTATTTTGATACGCGGGAATGTGATAGCCCATCAGCGTTCGGCTTGCCGATGCCGCAAAATCGCAGAGCTCGGAGGCGAAGGTGGTGATTTGAGTCGAAATCTTTTCCGGCGTGCCATGCTCCAGGACATCGAGTCGGACCAGTTCCGGAATAATCGCTTTCATCGCCAGGGCAATTTCCTTAACGGTCTTGGATCTTTCCGCTTGAGTTTTGTTCGACCAGATCGGGAATGCCTGAACCGCTGCTTCGACGGCTTTATTGACATCCGATTCGCCTGCCAGAGGAACTCTGGCAAATTCTTCTTCTGTTGCCGGATTGATAATGGCGTACGTTTTTTTTGAATCGGCGTCTACCCATTTCCCGCCGATCCACATTTTGTAGCTCTCCATGCGCTCCTCCTTTTTTAAATCGATTACGTGTTTACGCGTAAACGCGTTAACGCGTTAGCGCGTAAACGATTTAATCTGCGACAATGCCTCCATCCACGGGCAGGGCGTGCCCGGTGATATACGAAGCTTCATCCGAGCATAACCAGATGGCCGCCGCGGCAACTTCCTCCGGCTCGCCGATTCTTCCCATGGGAACTTTTTGATCCATGGCTTTGACCATCTCCGGATTGGTTGCCGCCAGGCTTTCATTCATCCCCGTTCGGGTAGGTCCAGGGCAAACGCAATTGACTCGTATGCCTTTGCGCGCAAATTCAAGCGCGGTGGATTTGGTTATTCCCACAACGCCATGCTTGCTGGCGGGATATGCCGGATTGCTCGGCGCGCCTACCAGTCCCGCTGCTGACGAGGTATTGACGATAGCGCCCTTGCCCTGCTTGAGCATTTGCGGAATTTCATATTTCATGCACAGCCACACGCTCTTGAGATTCACATTGATCATTTCTTCCCAATCTGCAGCCGTGAAGTCGATCGTGGAAACAAATTGTTTGTGAATCCCGGCATTATTGAATGCACAGTCGAGTTTTCCATAGGTCTCGATTGTTTTCTTGACCAACGCTTCGACATCCGCTTCCGAGGATACGTCCGTTTTTACGAAGATTGCATCGCCGCCCGCATCTTTGATGCGGCGCAGTGTTTCCTCTCCTCTTTTCACATCAACGTCGGCAATTGCCACCTTTGCTCCTCGTTGAGCAAAGCCGATTGCAGCCGCCCTGCCGATACCGTAGGATCCTCCCGTCACCAGCACAACCTTGCCTTCATATTCGCCCGGCATTTTCTCTCCGTTCCCCGTTCCCCGTTTTCCGTTCCCCGTTTGTATGGTGTTTAACGGAGAACGCTAAACGGGGAACGTTTTTATGTAGTTCAACGCGCTTCTTCCGGCGATGCGTCCCGAGTTGAAGGCGAATCCAACGGAGGAGCCGGAAGCGACGCTTACGTGATAGCTGTCCCCATACATTCCTCCCGCGTCAAAGCCCGCAGCATAAAGACCCGGAATGACGTTTTCTTTTTTATCCACCACCTCGGCGTTGTGATTGATTTTTATTCCACCCATCGTCCCGAGCGTCACCGTGTGTGCTTTTACTGCATAAAACTTCGGTCCTTTGAGCGGCCAGAGGTATTGGGGATCTTTGGCAAAGAGGTCGTCATGTTTGTTTTCGCAAAATCGATTGTATTCTTCAATCGTGGCCTTTAACCCCGTCGGGCTCATTTCCAATTTCCCGGCCAGTTCTTCGATGGAATCCGCGACAGCCACATCCGTGTTCCCTTTTTCAAACAGGATTTTCAGCTCCTTATCGAAGTTCACCGGCTTGCTTCCCGAAGGGGTCCGCACGTTGACACTTTTATCGATGCCTCGTTCCATCAGGCGCTGCAAAATAGAATCATCAAACAGACTGTAGGTATAGCCTTCTTTATACTTGGCGTTTGCATTCCCAACCGAGGTGTCATAGAAGCCGATGCTTTCGTCACAGAACCGTTCCCCGCGCGAATTGACCCAGAGATCGGGTTGCACTGTCGGCCATTCCACCTGCCCTCCAATCTCTGTCGTGATTGGACCGGCGCGATAAAGCTCCAGAACGCTGATGCCCTCCTCCGCAGCCCCGGCTTCCCAAGCCATCCGGATTCCGTCTCCGAATTTGTCGACGTTGCCGACGGGAATCAGGGTGGACCCAAGATCGAATCCCGTATATTTCTTGATCCACTCTTTGTTATTCGCGTACCCGCCGCTGGCAACGACGACCGCTTTCCCATTCACTCTTACATCGCCCGAATCCCCCTCGACCAGCACAGCCGTAACGCGTCCGCCTTCCTTGATGATCCGCTTCACGGGGAGGCCCAGCTGAAGAGCTACGCCTTTTTCTTTCGCTCTGGTCACCAGCGTTTTTATCACCGCCAGCCCGGCCCCTTTCACGACGTGATAGGTGCGTGGGGAATTGGGCATATTGATGGTAACTCCGGAAAACTCGACCCCCTGTTGCCGGAGCCAGGTAATTGTGCCTGAAGACTCATTCACGATGGCTCTCACCAAACGGGGATTTGCACGCCAGTGATTATATTCCATGATGTTTTTAAAGGCCTGATCCCGGCTATATTCGATGTATTGCTCCCGTTGCATGTCGCTTCCAACGGCAAACATCCCTTCAAAAAAGTTCGACGTTCCTCCAGGAGTCCGCTGTTTTTCGAAAACAATTACTCTGGCACTTCCTTCGGCTGCGGTCAGGGCAGCCGCCAAACCTGAAGCTCCTGACCCAATGACCACAACATCCGCTTCTGTAGGGATTACACCCGCATTCATATTCACCCTCCGTTCCCCGTTCCCCATTCAAAGCCCAACGGGAAACGGGGAACCTACTAATAATTGCTCCAGATTTTCACGGTTGCGATCTTTAGTCTCAGGTCGCATTGCAGGCACCGCAGCGATTCCTCAGCGGCGGACGCATCATCCATATCATGCAGACTGCAGCGGCTCTTGGATGCGAAACCCTCCTCAGGCCCAATCCAATGGCAGGGCTCAGAGACCGGAGCGAGTTTCTCGTCGATCACGCCGCTGCCTTCAAGATAACTGTCGATAGCCATTGCAGCCTTCCGTCCGGATGCAATGGCCTCGATCAACGATCCTTTCCCGCTCACCGCATCTCCTGCCGCGAAAACGCCTTCCCTGCTGGTTTGGAACGAATAGGAATCTGTTTCGATAAACCTGTTCATGCGCATATCAAGGCAAAACCCTTGCGGCAATTCAGTCGTCTGGCCAATGGCGAATATCACCATATCCGCCTCGATGATTTGCTGGGAATTCTCCACGGTTTCCAACTGCAGATCCTGGTTCTCATCGAACGCAAAGGATTCAACATCAAGGAATTCCGCGCTTATGACTTTACCACTGCTGATCAGAATTCGGTTGAGAGTTTTTGAATAGTGGATTCGAATGCCTTCGGCCGTTCCCTCTTCGATTTCTTCGGGATCGGCACGCATGGCGGAGCTGTCTTCAATACAGGCCACATGCACATCCTCGGCGCCAAGCCGTTTGGCAGTGCGTGCACAATCAAAGGCGACATTGCCTCCCCCGATAACCACGACACGCCGGCCGACGGAGACGGCATTGCCTAAATTCACATTTCGCATAAAGTCAATTCCGGTCAAGACACCAGGACCGCCTGCGCCCTCAACCGGAAGTTTTTGCCCGTCGTGCGTCCCTATGGCAAGAAGAACGGCGTCAAATCCATTTTCAAATAAACTATCCAGAGATTCGACACGTGTGTTTAGGGCGAACACAACTCCCATTTTCTCAATGCAGGCAATCTCCCGATCAAGCACATTTCTTGGAAGACGATACTCGGGAATTCCATAGCGCATCATGCCCCCCGCAGAAGGCAAAGTTTCGAATACCGTCACGGCATGGCCCCGATTTGAAAGATAGTACGCCGCGGTCAGACCGGCAGGGCCGGAACCTATGATGGCCACTCTTTTTTCGGAGGAAGGAATTTTGTTTCTGTTTCTTTCCCATAGTCTCTGGTCGTCGTGCGCGGCCGCAAAGCGTTTGAGATCCCGTATGGATACAGGCTGATTTACTAGGTTCCTGCGGCATGCGGCTTCGCAGGGACGGTTGCATACATACCCCAGGGTTTCGGGAAAAGGAACTTTTTCCCTTATGACAGCCGTTGCAGCAGCAAAATCTTTTTCGCGGATGAAGCGGACATACCTTGGAATGTCAATCTCTGCCGGACAGGCATGCTTACAGGGAACCAAGGCCTTCTTGCGGTTCTTGCCCCGAACCAGCTCTTCTTTGTCCATTATCGCGCCGGTAGGACAGACTTCTGCGCAGGCGCCGCAGAATTTGCAACCGGCTTCTGCCAGGGGAAGATCCGAGGCAGTCCCGATGTAACATTCCCTCCCTCTCTTTTTATAAAAAAGTACTCCTGCGCCGCGCAGTTCATGGCAGGCTCTCACACAGCGTCCGCACAAAACACATCTGCTGAAGTCGTGCACAAACAGCGGGTTCTCGCGAACAATCGGAAACGGTTTCGGCCGTGTTCTGACTTGCAGGTCCTCGATGGCGAGATATTGCTTCAGCGACTGCAGCTCGCAATTAAGATATTTGTTACAGGTACCGCAATCCTGCGGATGCCCGGAGAGCATCAATTCCAGGGCGAGCTTGCGTAAATGGTCGACCCTTTTTGTTTTGGTGGCGACCTTCATCTCCTGTTTTACCGGCGTAGAACAGGAGGCGACTGGATTCCCGATTCCTTCAATTTCCACCATGCACAATCCGCAGGCGCTGATGGGGGGCAAATTGGGATGATGGCAAAGGTGAGGGATATAAATTCCCGCGTCCAGAGCGGCATCAAGCAGGCTCGTTCCTTCCGGCGCTTCGATGTTGTGCCCGTCTATTCTCAAGGGAACGGTCTGCAAGCGTAATTCCTCTTTTCCCGTTTTCCCCTTTCCCTTTTTCCGCTGAAATCACACAACAGGAAACGGAGATCGGGGAACGGGGAACCTCTTTTCATACTCCGCACGAAACAGATTGATGCTGCTCAGAACCGGATTAGGCACAGCGCGACCAAAAGAGCACAAGCAGGCTGTCTTCATTTCTTCACAAAGAGCAACCAACAAATCCAAATCCTGAGCTTTGCCCCTATTCTCTAAAAGGTCTTCCAGAATAGTCAATATTTGAAGACATCCTTCCCGGCAGAAAACGCATTTCCCACAGGACTGGGTCTGTAGGTAAGCGAAGCGGTCTCTTACCGCATCCACAATATCGGACTCGGCGTCTATAACCTCGATTGAGCCTGATTCTTCTACGACGTCGTAACTGACCGGGATACGAAGGGCGCTGGGAGCAAACAGAGGCCCGGCCGGGCCGCCGATTTGAACTGCTTTGATCGTCTTGCCGTTTGGAGCGCCGCCCCCAAGGATTTCGATGATGCTTCCAAGGGTGACCTCGGATGACACCTCAACCGTATATGGATGAATGACGCTCCCCGATAAAGTCACAACCTTTGATTCCGTGCGAGCCTCTTTGTCATTGCGCAGAACAGCAGAGAGGCTCGACATCATTTCCGGATTCACAATCAACCATGGCTTTCCGATAAATTCGGATGCGAACGGGCCGGCCGGCAACATATGCGGCGACAGCCGCTTTTCCTCCAAGCAACGAAGCAGCTCGATCCAATAACCCGCCGGCATTAATTCCGCCTCTTTGATTTCGATTTCCGAGCAGAACTGCGAATCCAGAATGTTTGAACCCAGGAGATTGTACTTTCTCATTTGATCCAGCGCTTTCCTGAGCCTTCGTGCATCTTCTGCCCTATTCCCCACAATAAAGGCGCAATACGATGCGCCGATGGCATAGGCTGCGATGAGCATTCCTTCCAAAACAGAATGGGGGTCGCTATCGAGAAGCAATCGGGAAGTCAACGATCTTGGATTCGGATCAATTGCGTTGCAGATCAAATAACTATTGCCTCTTTCAGGCCCGGCGAACAGTTCCCATCGGTCAATATTGGAGCAACCTGGCCCCCATCGGCTTTTGAGCACAGATGGAATCGCCAATCCAGCTACATCCGGCGGGCTCATCCTCAGGGCTTTTGAAAGGCCCGTATAGCCTTGCCCCTGTGATATGTAATGATCAATGTCCTCGGGATCGATCCATCCGCAATTGCGCAATGCAATTCGGTTTTGCAGGCTGAATAAAGGCAACTGGGAGATATGAGGGATACCGCTCCACCTTTTATCGCCGATAAAGCAATAAGGTTTGGCCTTCCCAGGCATGCCTTGAATCAGGTCACTGATGAGGTCAGCGATCGAATCCTGGTCCACATTGTTGTATAGGACCGCAAACGAATCTGAAATCTTTGCCGTCACAATCGGCTCAAGATCGTAGCAGCCGAAAGAACCCGTCCGGACAATTCTGGCTTGAAGATTACCCCTGTCGATTTCATTCTGAAACAAAGCCAGAATGCGGCCGACATTGGCATCACCCATCGAAGACCCGACATAAATTTTGATGGTGGATGGATCGTTTAAACACGAAAGTTGCGCTTCAGCTGCTGCCTGAATCTGTTCGATCTTCATCCGTATACCGTTCCCCGTTCTCCTTTCCCCGTTTAACACCGATGCAGCATAAAATTCCGTCCTTGCGAATGGCGCCCAACGGGGAACGGGAAACGCCGAACGAGGAACCCTTTTTCAAGCGATGTCCTGCAGACCCAGCGCCTCCAGCCTTTCTTTGCGGAATTTTCCGGCGGCAAAATCAAAACCCATGGCTTCGAAGTACTGGCGTTTCAGCTCTTCAAAATCGAGGGTTACACCCTTAGTCGGCCCAGCCGTGAGCGGCGGATTTCCGCGCGCCCTCTCCGGCATCGTGAAATCGGAGAGCTTGAATCCTTCCCTGAGATTGAAAAGATGGAGCATGGTACCGATCCGCTGACCTGTCCGCTTCAGATTCTCGACATTCAGATCCCAGCCGGTGATTGCTTCCATTAATTCTATCCACCTGAAATTGAGTCCATCGGCGGCGAAGATGCAGACCCCCGAACAATTCATCAGGTGTTGCCAGCCCGACATAATCGCTTGATATTTCCCCTTGCCTTCAGGGTTGTATTTATCCATATGGACCGGGACCCCGAGCGGTTCCCAGATATCAGGATTCGCCATTCCGGTCTCTGCAAACTGGGTCCCTCCACGGGTATGGGTCGCCGGGGAGGGATCCGAAACATAGACCGCACCCCACCCGGCAGCTCGCCTCGGATCATGCATCGGAATCAGTTGTCCTCCGACGTGGATGGCTAATTGTTCGGCCCCTCCGCCAAATTTTTCCGCGGCTATTTTTGCTCCTTCCGCCAGTACATCGCCAATCCCTTCACGCCTGGCTATCTTGTGAATGAGTTCGATCACCGCATCGGCGTTTCCCCATTTCAGTTCCAGACCGCCAGTATCTTTGTTGGTTAGAATGCCGCTCTCATAGCAGTCGAACGCCAGAGCAATTGTTCCGCCCACGCCGATCGTGTCCAACCCATAGGAATTGCATAACTCATTGGCATAGATCAGGGATTCGGTGTTGTCGTTCAGCAAATTGGGACCGAAGGCCGCCAACGATTCGTATTCAGGTTTGTGGGCTCGCTTCACTGCATATTTGCCGGTATCGACCCGCATCCATCCACCGCAGGCTATCTGGCAATCCACGCACGCATATCTCTCTGCCGCATATTTCTCCAGGGACTCCCAGCCGACTTTTTCCCACTTCTCCCTTGGAAAATCCTCAACATTATTTCCCGCCCAATTCTTGATCGGTACATCGTGATCAAGAAAATGCGGCGTCATCGCGCTTGCGGTTCCGCCATGGAGCAGCACGCCCAACATGGGACCAGGGGTGTTTTGCATGTCGCTCGTGATGCTTGCCACGAGGCGTTTCACTCTCTCTTTGTCGAATATGCCCGGCCGCTGGTATCCGTAACAGGCTACAGCCTTCAGATTCTTCGATCCCATTACCGCGCCCAGACCCGATCTGGCCGCTGCCCTTCCCTTGTCATTGATTACGGCAGCAAGGCGCACGCGCTTTTCTCCGGCAATTCCGATGCTGACGATTTTATAGTCCCAGCCGGGATTTTCCTCCCGGATCATTTCTTCGGTTCGCGCCGGATCCAGGCCCCATAGATTGCGCGCATCCTTGATTTCCGGTTTTCCATTCGTGATCACCAGGTACACCGGGTGCTCCGCCTTGCCTTCAAAAAAAACCAGATCGTAACCCGACGCTTTAAGGGCGATCGCGAAATTTCCGCCGCTGTTGGCGTCTCCCCAGTATCCCGTCAAGGGGGATTTGCCCATTGCGGTGAAGCGGCAGGTGGAGAGAGTTCCGGCAAGCGTGAGAGGACCGGTTCCCAGAGCGAAAATATTTTCCGGCCCCAGCGGATCTACTCCGGCTTTCATACGGCTGTAAATAATCCTCGAGCCGATGCCGTAGCCTCCGATAAATGCTTTTGCCAGGTCTTCGGACAGATCCTCCGTACGGGTCATCCCGTCACTCAAATTCACGAACAGCATTCTGCCGATGTACCCGTATCTCGCTTTCATCGAGAACTCCCATATCAAATTACGAATTACGAATGACGAATTAAGAATTGAACTGCAAATCGCTTGTGGTTTTAATTCGTAATTCGTCATTCGTAATTCGCAATTCGATAGTGCTCCTTTTTTTCTACAAATTCCGGATCAGATCATCCAACCCCAGACTCTTCAGTGTCTCCGGCAGGGGCTTGCCGGTTTCCGGGTTCCAGCCCATCTGCTCGTAGTAGTTTCTGCGTAAAGCTTCCCACTGCGTCATTACGGATTTGCCCTGTGCGGGACCGTCCACGGGCATCGAGCCGTACCGGACGGAAGGAGCCTCCATCT
>JBEKKY010000078.1:0-11719 GCA_050010475.1 Acidobacteriota bacterium
CTTTTGTGTTCGACGGCCGGAATCTGCTAGACCACGAGCGGCTTTTCAAAATCGGATTCAATGTATATCCGCTCGGCCGTCCCCCGCTGAAACAATTCTAATCTCGGTTTTGCGCGAATGGTGCGGGCTTTTGTGATCCGCGCCGATCCAAAAGTGTTTATGCTTTCCAGACCTGGCCTGGACGGGTTTTGATTCCCGCCATCGCGTTGCGAGTATCGACGATACAATCCGCACATTCCGCCAATTCCTGGTAGTTTACAGCTTCGTGCTGCGTGGAGATGAGCACGAGATCAAACCTGCTCAAAACATCGCGCGTCCATGAAACAGATTGAGTGCCGGTCCAGTGTCCGTGCTCGCGCGACGGCCTTATCACAGGGATATAGGGATCGTAGTAGCTTACCTTCACGCCGCGCTTTTGCAGCAGATCCATCAACACATAGCTGGGAGATTCTCTGTCATCGTCAACGTTTGCTTTGTATGCGATGCCTAAAACCAGCACTTCCGATCCGTTCATGGCTTTCCGCCTGGAGTTCAAAGCCTCTCCAACCCTGTGAACGACATACTCCGGCATTGAGGTGTTTATTTCCCCTGCCAACTCGATGAATCGCGTATGCTGCCCGTATTCTCGAGCCTTCCAGGTCAGATAGAAGGGATCGATGGGAATGCAATGCCCTCCGAGGCCCGGTCCCGGATAAAACGGCATAAATCCAAACGGTTTCGTCCTGGCAGAATTAATCACTTCCCAGATGTCGATTCCCATCGCCTCATAAACAACTTTGAGTTCGTTTACCAGAGCGATGTTGACGGCCCGGAAAGTGTTTTCCAGCAGCTTGGTTGCTTCGGCGGCCCTGCAGGAGGAAACCGGAATAATAGTCCTAATCGCCCTCCCGTATAGATTCACTGCCTTCCGCAAGCATTCCGGCGTGTACCCGCCGACCACCTTGGGAATGAGAGCGACTTTGCTCTCCGGATTGCCCGGATCTTCCCTTTCGGGCGAGAATGCAAGGTGGAAATCAATCCCTGCTTTCATTCCAGAGCCCGCTTCCAACACGTCTTTCAGATCCTCGTCGGTCGTTCCCGGGTATGTTGTGGATTCGAGAACAACCAAACATCCCTTCGCCATGTGCGGAGCAATGGACTTTCCTGTTTCAACAATGTAACTGATATCGGGCTCACGGTTTTTGTTCAGCGGCGTCGGCACACAAATGATCGCCGCTTCGGTTTCACTCACCCGAGAGAATTCGACCGAGGCGCTGAACTTCCCGGCCTTCACCATCTCGGCTATTTCCGAGGCCTCGATGTGTTTGATGTAGCTCTTCCCTGCATTAAGCGCGTCCACCTTGTTCTTATCGACGTCCAATCCAACCACCTCGATCCCGACGCGGGCAAATTGCAGAGAGAGAGGCAGTCCCACATACCCAAGTCCTACTACCGCTATCTTCATGTGCAGTTCCTCTTTGGCAAGGATTTCAGATAAAGCCGAATCTATAGCACAGATTATATCGGCAACAAGAACTCAGTAAAGAACGTTTTCCTCCCGAGAATAAAATTAGGGGCCAGTCAATGAATAGCGTTTGCATTTTGCCGTGGAGATAGCGAGCTTTGTCGGGAGGCAGGACAAGTGTGAACGGAAGCAGGCTTTTCGTTGTATACTGATAAATCGTTAACAAGTTCACGCGCTTACGAGTTTACGGGTGAACCCGCATTAACGATGGAGTATCGTGTCTCCATTGGGAGACCTGTTTACGCGTAAACGATTCATTGGAGAAACCTTTGAAACGTCCTGCTCTGATTATCCTGGTTTTGGTGGTTTTGGCTGGCGCCGGCCTGGGATTTTATTTCCTGGCCAGAAGACCCGATCCTCCCAAGCTGACGCTTGTAAAAGCTGCCCGCCGCCAAGTCAGGGTCGTGGTAACTACCAATGGACTTATTGAACCGGTGGACCGTACCGAAATTTACGCTCCTATCGACAGCTTTGTGACTTCGATTCAAAAAAGTGAAGGCGCAGAAATTCTGAAAGGCCAACTTCTGCTGCAGCTGGATTCGGATCAGATCCGGGCGGCGCTTGCAGAAGCCAACGCTTCCCTGGACGCGGCCAAGCGACAGGCGCGGGCCGTGGAAACCGGACCGTCCAAGGAGGAAATCTCCGCAATTGACGCATCGATCGCCGAAACCGCGTTGCAATTGGATCAGGTGAAAAGGGATCTGGCTGTTGAAGAATCGCTTGTTGCTAAGCAGGCTTCGTCGCGCTCCGCAGTGCAAAAAATCCAGAACGACCGGGACCTGCTTGAGGTTCGTATCCGGGGACTGAAACAACGGAGACAGGACCTGCAGGCGCGGTACTCCGAGGAAGACAAGAAATTGGAGCAAAGCAGAATCGCCGAGTTGACGAAGCAAGTGGAGTCCCTGCAACGGCAATTGCTCGCGGAATCCGTCGTAGCGCCTAAAAGCGGCCTGATCTATTCCCTTCAGGTTCGGCAGGGATCTTATGCCAACAAAGGCCTGCTTCTCGCCCAAATTTACACGCCCGGGAAGATCCTGCTCCGAGCCTATGTGGACGAGCCGGATCTGGGGAGAATCAGGAAAGGACAGCCGGTGCGGATCGAATGGGATGGTCTGCCGAACGAACACTGGACAGGCCTGGTTGAAAAAATGGCCGAACAGGTCATCGCTTTGAATAACAGGTCTGTGGGAGAGGTTTTGTGTTCTGTGGACAGCGGGCCGCGCGGATTAATCCCCAACATCAATGTGAGAGTCGAAATCACAACTACGACCAAGAATAATGCGCTCGTGGTCCCAAGGAACGCCGTGTTCAATCAGGATGGAAAACCCTCGGTTATGGTGTCGACACCGACAGAAACGATAATGAAACATGTGGACTTAGGGGTTAACACTCCTGAAGAGATTGAGATTCTGAAGGGCATAAACGAGGGAGACTCGGTCGTCCTGAATCCTATCGAGGATACAAGCAAGTAGTCAGTATTCCTGCCGGGAGCGCCGGCGTCTCGCCGGCTCTTTTGCAGCGTTCCTAACTCCGTAAGGTTCATGTACGCCGAGAAAAGAGTCGGCGAGACGCCGGCGCTCCCGGCCAAAGAATTAATCCATGGAAACAATCCCTCTAAAAGAAATCCTGCTGAGCGCGAGCCAGGCTTTGCTCCGCAATTGGGGCCGCGCCGTCTTAACCTCACTGAGCATGGTGATAGGAACGGCGTCCCTAGTGCTGGTGGTCGTTGCCGGAATCAGCGGCAGGGCATATACGCTAGAGCTAATACAGGGGGTGGGAACCAACCTGATCGCGCTATCCAACGAATCGGCCGACTCCGTGGTCGGGAACAAAACACTTGCGGACCGATTAAACCTGGGTGATCTGGAGGCTATAAAGGCTCAGATTCCCGGAGTTCGAAGCGCCGCAGCGCTGATGACAAGTCATCCC
Source organism: Acidobacteriota bacterium (assembly GCA_050010475.1). Lineage (GTDB taxonomy): Bacteria > Acidobacteriota > UBA6911 > UBA6911 > UBA6911 > UBA6911. The sequence goes on from JBEKKY010000078.1 coordinate 3,434, forward strand.
GCGATAACAGAATCAGGAGTCACACGCCGGGTCTCATTGATCGGTACGACTCCCGAGTATCAACAGGTCCGCAATATTCAGGTACTTCGTGGAAATTTCATCAGCGGGAATGATGAAAGATTGCGCAGCAAGGTCTGCCTGATCACGGAAATTTTGGCAAAAAGGCTCGAAGCGGACCCTTTTTATAAGAACACCATCAGTTTTTACGGTGTTCGATTCGCGGTGATCGGCGTTTTCCGCGAACGCGTCGACACCTTCGGCAACACGGAAGTATCGGACAACAGCGCGATTATTCCTCTTTCGATCATGCGCTATTTCAAGCCGACCGACGCTCTTGACCAGATATACGTCTCTGCGGAAAGCATGGGACAGGTTCCCCAGGTCTCCGTTGAAATAAAGAAACTTCTCCTCAGCCGGCACGGCAATCATGCCTTTTTCAGCTTGATCGAGCTATCCGATATGTTGAAAGCGGCGGATAAAATAAGCCTCGGGCTGACTCTAGTACTGCTGGTGATTGCGGCCATATCCCTCATTGCCAGCGGGATCAGCATCATGAACATTATGCTCATCACGGTGACAGAACGGACCAGGGAAATCGGGCTGAAGAAATCCGTAGGAGCTCACCGGAGCGTGCTGCTGACCGAATTCCTGGCGGAAGCGTTGATGCTCAGTTGCGGCGGCGGACTGGTAGGGATTGCGCTCGGCATGGCAGTGCCGTACTCTGTTCGCTTTTTTACCACTTCCATACAAATTCAAATCTCGCCGATAGCCATCATTTTAGGATTTGGAGTCACTCTCCTGTGTGGGTTAATATTTGGAATGATTCCGGCCCTGAAGGCGTCACGGATGAATCCCGTGGAAGCATTACGGTATGAATAGAGAAGTTTGAGCCCCCCGTCGTTAGGGCCTGTGACAAAATAAGTGACGCACTTCGGCGCAGGCCCTTAGCAAAAATAACTGCCCCCTCCCCCAGAAACCTCGTTTTCCCCCAAGAAAAATTGATCGCATTTACGATTGTATGTATCAAATAGTTTTTGGGGCGTAATTACCTGTAGTTGGGGCTCTTGAGGGCCGATACGAAAGTCCATACTGATGTTGTTCTGAAAGCTGAATCAATGACCCAAAAAGAAAAACCTCCAGTTGTTCCAGGGAAAAGCCGCTGGTATTTTTTTATCTTTTATTTAGCCCTGTTCGGCAGTTTCTGCGGATTGGAGATCGACACATTCAAAGCCGACCTGCCATTCTTCCAGATCAGCACATTTTTCCTGCTCTTCAATGTGCTTTTTGTTCTTCTCGTTCCACCCCTTTCTTATGCCCTTTTTTCCTCAATCCGGATTTTTTGGCAGAATCGGTTTGCGCGGGCCTGCGTTTTGATCCTGAACGCGGTTTATTTCTACTTCGTGGCCCTGCTCGCGATTTACAAATCCGTACGGAAGATCGACTTTGATTTTTACTTTTTCTGGTACAACACGGCGGATGCGCTGCCGGTCCTTTGGAAGTTGTACGCGCCCTGGCTGTTTGCAATTGTCCTCTCGATGATCGGGTTCATTTTCCTGCAAAAGCCGGCTTTCTCGCCACTGATGACATTCCTGAGGAAGTCGCCCCGGAAGAGGGGATTGGTTCTGACCGCACTCTTTGCGTCAAGCTTAGCCTGTCAGGTCCTGACCATTTCAACGGTCCGCGGCTCCCTGACAGGATTTTTATACGCAAGTTTCATGAGCGACCGCCGCCTCAGGAGTGATTATCACGAACTCTACCGGAAGCACATCGATACGCTTCTGTCAGAAAGCGCAAGAAGATTTGACAAAGCCCACCCCTCAATCTTGGGGGATGTCATCTTTTTTGTAAAACAGGAGAGCCTCAATGGCCTTCTGCTGCAGCCTCAAATAACGCCCCAACTGCTGAGAGCGTCAGAAGACGGCATTCTGTTTCCGGATTTCTACGCCAATTCAATCCAGAGCATACGCGGCTACGAATGCATCCTATGTGGAGTCCCTCCAAACCTGGCGGGCGCGCTCGTGGACGAGTACACTTCTGAGGAATTACAGAACCTGAACTGCCTTCCAAGAATATTCAAGGCGCTTGGCTACCATTCTCTTTATTTTTTCGGGGGGAGCCGGAACGAACGGATCATGCGCTTTGCTGAATCCATAGGCTTCGAGAGGGTCCTGGCCGACGATATTATGCAGCCGGACGACGCCAAGTTTGATTGGGGATACCGCGAGGACGTTTTTTATCGTCGTGCATTCGAGTACCTGCAACGGTACCACGCGAACGACAAGCTTTTTGTCTTTATCGACACCGGCGCTACGAATCACACCCCGTTCGAGGTTCTGGACGACAAGTTACTGGACAAGGTTCCATTCCCCCGGCCGAGTGGATTCAAGGAGCATTTGTCGAACACAACCTTCGTTCAGGATGCCTATTTCGGCCTTTTCTATGACCTTTTCCGGGAGCATTATGCCTCTCAAGGATCGTTGGTAGTCGCGAGCGATCACTCGTGGCCCTTTCCCGCCCACAAGAACAACATCTACAACGAACGCGGAGCATACGAAGAAAATTTCCGGATTCCGATGCTTTTCGTGCCGCCTTCTTCCCGAAAAGCTCAATTTTCTACAGGAACACTGGTAACGCAGCGCTTCAGTCAGATGGACATTTTCCCGACCGTTCTCAGCCTGATCGGGCTGGAACAGAAACATCTGCTCGGCGAGTCATTTGCTCCCTGGTTGCTTGCGTCTCAAAATTTCCAGAGATCGGGTCCAAAGCTGCCAAAGATTTCCGTTCAACCTTATGGCGGAGGATTTATTTCCGCCGTGCAATTTCCGGAGAAGTACGTTTTCGACGTGCTCGGCAGAAGCTACACGGAGTTTGACCTGGAAAAAGACCCGCAGGAATTATCCCCTTCATTCCACCTTGGTGGAGAGCATTCAGCTCTGATCAGGGATTTCTTCCGACCTGAATCCGACAAACTTGCGAAAAAAAAGACGAGCGCAGATCTTCTCAGAAATTGACGGCCTGGTCTAGATCGTGCAATTGGGGGAATCTACGCCAATGCGGCGCGAATGCGCTCGAGCCCCTGTTCAATAACCGGTATCGAAGTCGCATAGGACAAGCGCAGATATCCCTCCCCGTATTCTCCGAATGAAGATCCAGGCAGCAATGCAACTCCGGCCTTTTCGAGGATTAAATTTGCCAGCTGATTCGATGTCATGCCTGTGCCTTTGGTGTTCGGGAACACGTAGAATGCGCCTTGGGGTTTCTTGCAGGTGAAACCGGGGATTCGATTCAAGCCATCGACAATAACGTTCCGGCGCCGCTCATACTCTGTGACCATGCGGTCCACCATGTCCTGTGGCCCGACGATAGCCTCCATGCCGGCAAACTGGGTGAAATGAGCCGTGGAACCGAGGGAGTGAGTAAGCAGCAACCCGACTCGTGCAGCCAATTCTTTGGGCATGATGCCAAACCCCAGCCGCCAGCCGGTCATCGAATAGGTCTTGGAAAACCCATCCACAATAATGGTCCGTTCCTTCATTCCGGGGAGCGATGCGATGGAGGACACTCGCAGGCCGTCATAGGCGATCCTGGCGTAGATCTCGTCCGACATAACCCAACAATCGAATCTTTTAGCTTGTTCGGCAATATGCTCCAAGTCGCGGCCTGGAATGACTCCGCCGGTCGGGTTGCTGGGTGAATTCAGGATAATCAGTTTTGTGCGTCGATTGATGAGCTTGTCAAAAGCTTCAAGATCAAAAGAAAAACTGTTCTCCTCCAGCAGCGGCACCGGAACCGGGACGCCTCCTGCCACGCCGATCATCGCCTCGTAAGTGGGGAAACCCGGATTCGGATAAATGACTTCGTCTCCGGGCTCGACCAAAGCCAGCGTAGGGAAAAAGAGATTCGGCTTTCCACCGGGACTGACGATCACTTCATCCGGGTGTATTGTGATGCCGCGCCGCCGGCCGATGTCCTCCGCGATCACCTCTCGCAAGGGAGGAATCCCCGCCGGATCCGTATAGCGCGTTTTGCCTTCGGCGATAGCCTTGATTCCCGCCAGGCTGACATTGCTGAAAGTTTCGTAGTCGGGCTGCCCGATTTCGAAATGGATAATTTTCTTTCCGGCAGCCTCCAGCTGTCCGGCTTTTGCCAAGACCTGGTAGGCGCCCTCCGGTGCGAGATGATTAGTTCGTTTCGCGAATCCCATGCATGCTCCTTGGAGTGCGCAAGATTGCTTGCGCCCTCCATGGCGCGCTGCGCACGCAGTTTCCCGGTCTCTTACGATTTTCCCGCCGCTTTCCGCGCAAGCATCTTTTTCAATCCCTCAAATTCTTCGTCAGGCATGCTGAACCAGTTTTCGCGGGCAGGAAAAGCTTTGCCTTTTACTTCATTGTGGTAGGCCTTCAACCCGTTGAGAATGACTTCGCCTGCATTGCCGAACATTTTGGCCATTTTCGGCTTGAACTTGGGGAAGAGTCCGAACATATCATGATAGATTAACAACTGCCCGTGCGCATGCGGACCGGAACCGAGCCCCATAATGATGCAATTTTCTGCTCGTTCCATAATGATTTTGCAGAGTCTGTCCGGAACCAGTTCCAGCAGGACGGCAAACGCTCCGGCCTCCTCGAGCGCCTTGGCGTCGTCCGCGATCTTCCTGGCCAGTGTGGCGGACTTGCCTTGAAGCTTGAAACCACCCAACGCAGAAACAGATTGGGGGGTCAGCCCGAGATGCCCGATGGCGGGAATCCCCGAATCCACAATCGCTTTGATGCGCGGAGCCATTGCAGCGCCACCCTCAAGCTTGATCGCATCGCAGCCCGCCTCCGCCATGAATCTTCCGGCATTGAGCACGGCGATTTCGTTACTGGGCTGGTACGACATGTACGGCATGTCGCCTACCAGGAACACATTCGGCGCGCCCCGACGTACTGCGGCTGCGTGGCGGATCATATCGTTCATTGTAACCGGCAGGGTTGAATCGTAGCCCAACATTGTCATACCAAGGCTGTCACCCACGAGAATCATCTCAATTCCGGCCTGTTCCTGGAGGTAAGCTGTCGGGAAATCGTAACAGGTCAGCCAGGTAATGAGTTCCCCCTTTTCGACCATTTGGAACAGATAGGGCAGGGTTATTTTCACACGTGCATCGGTCATGACTTGCTCCTTAAACTCTTTTTGCTTTCGAGAATATGCTCGCGAGCAGGGGGGTGATTTTATCAGAATCCTGAAAATCAAAATACAGAATTCCGCGTCCGTCCGCGTCAGTCAGCGTCCGTCCGCGTTTTTTTGAAATAGGTGACAACCGGACGAAACAGTATCCATATGGAACTGAAACATGCCGAAACCACAGGGCCACTCATTGAACTGTTTTTCACGGTCTATCGGACACTGGGTTATGGATTCCTCGAAGCGGTTTACGGCAACGCAATGATGGTTGCAGGGAAAAGGCTCGGGTTCGATATCCGAAAGAAGGTCCCGATACGTGTTACCTTCGAAGGCGTTGTCGTTGGAAGGTATGAAGCAGACCTCGTCGTGAACAATGTGGTAATTGCGGAATTGAAAGCAGTAAGGGAGCTATGCCCGGAACACGAGGCTCAGTTGCTGAATTATCTCAAATCGACGAGCTATGAAGTCGGGGTTTTGTTTAACTTCGGACCAAAGCCCCGGTACTAACGCATGGTATTTGAGAATGTGCGTAAGGGGAATCTTTCTTGGATTAAAACGCTGACGGACGCCGACTCGCGCTGACGGGCACGGAAAAAGGTTTAAAGATCATCCATATTAGGGCCAACGTTGTCGGCTTTGAGTAACTGGACCTTAGAAGAGAGACAGGAGCGCTGGAAGATTTCGCGGATGGCGATCCATGGTGAAATTCGTGTTGGGGGAACCGCCGTGCAGGTATAATGATACGGTTTGTGCGCAGCCCAGATGATGGCTCAGCACAGGGCGGGAGGATCTGGAATGATGCGATTTGCAAGTACAAACCGGAAGGCGCCGGCAGTGAATCTGGCGGAAGCCCTGATACAAGGGCAAGCGCCCGACAAGGGTTTATACCTTCCCGTCACTATTCCGTCCTTTGCTCCGGGAGAGCTGGCTTCTCTTCAAGGTAAAGCCTATCCCGAGATTGCAGCCGCAATTCTGGGAAAGTTTACCGCCGGCACCTTTTCTCGTGATTCGGTGGAGGAGATGTGCCGCCGCGCTTACGATTTTGATGTCCCGATCGAACCTGTGGATTCGAATCATTTCGTGATGCGTCTGGACCACGGACCCACAGCGTCCTTCAAAGATTTTGCCGGAAGAATGATGGGCCAGATGTTTGGAGCGTTGCGAAAGAACTCCTCCAGCCGCCTGGTGATCCTGACTGCCACCAGCGGCGATACCGGAAGCGCCGTAGCTCACGCCTTTTACAAAATACCGCAAGTCGAAGTCATGGTTCTTTTTCCGCCGGAGGAAGTCAGTAACCGGCAGAGAAAGCAAATGACGACTCTGGGAGAAAATATAACCGCGGTAGGAGTGGAAGGAAAATTCGACGATTGCCAAGCCTTGGTCAAACAGGCTTTCGCGGACGAGAGTCTTCGCCGGATTCAACTTACCTCGGCAAATTCCATCAATATCGGGCGCCTGCTTCCACAGATCGTCTACTATGTGTACGGATATGTCCAGTTAGCCCGCAATGGCGAGCCCATAGTTTTTTCTGTCCCGTCCGGAAACTTCGGCGACATGATGGGCGCGCTGCTTGCGTCCCGCATGGGACTTCCGGTGGAAAGAATCATCGTAGCCACGAACACCAACGATGAGGTGGCGCGATTCATGAATACGGGGCATTACCAGAAGATCGTCCCTTCGCTGCGCTGCATTTCCAATGCGATGAATGTGGGACATCCCAGTAATTTCGCCAGGGTGGTTTCGCTCTTTGGAGGTTGGATGGACGAATCAGGGGTCCTGCGCGAAATGCCGGACATGGTTCGCCTGAACAAAGAATTGTGGGCTGTAAGCATTGATGATGAAGAAACGCGCCGGACGATTCAACGCGCCTGGAAATCCCGCCATCTGCTGCTCGAGCCGCATGGTGCAGTCGGCTGGCTGGCGCTGGAACGCTATCTTGAGGAGAATCCTTCTGCTGCGATCGCTGTTTCGATGGAAACGGCGCATCCGGCCAAGTTCCCGGAAGAAATCGAGCAACTGCTGGGCTTTTCACCGGAAGTGCCACCTGCGCTTGCCGAGGTGGAACAGAAGGAGGAGCGATATCTTACAATGTCGGCCGATTATGAAGCATTTCATAAACTGCTCCTGGAGAGGTACGACCGATAGCATTTCGTGATCGATATCGTGATCGTGATCGGCTTTTAAGCGCGCTCCTAAAAAGCCGATCACGATAGCGATCACGATGCCGATACCGATTTAAGCCCGAGGTTCCAGATGAAATACGTCATTTTTCTAGGTGATGGAATGGCGGATTATCCTTGTCCTGAGCTGCGTGGAAAAACCCCATTAATGGTGGCGAAAAAACCGGCAATGGACCGGATTGCGCGCGAAGGGCGCACCGGGTTGTTTCGAACGATCGGTCCCAACATGTTGACCGGCTCAGCCATTGCAAACCTCTCTGTGCTTGGTTACAACGCGACCGAGCTTTTCCACGGCACCGAAGGGCGGGGAGTTCTGGAGGCTGCCAGCCTGGGAGTCGGTCTTGGACCGAATGACATGGCCATGCGGGTGAATCTGATCTGCATTGAAGAGGGGAAAATCCGCAGTCACTCCGCCGGACATATTTCAACCGAAGAAGCTCATACTCTCATCCGCGATGCACAATCCTATTTCAAAGACTGGAACCTCCGCCTTTACCCGGGACTCAGCTATCGGCACGTACTGATTATTCCGAATGGGGAATTCCTGCTCGAGTGCTTTCCGCCGCATGATTACGTCGGCACGCCCTGGCGGGAACTTGCAATTCGGCCCATCACTGCAGAAGGAAAAGAAACAGCCGATTTGTTGAACCGGCTCATTCAGGAGTCACAGCCATTTCTGGAGCAACACCCTGTCAATCAGAAGCGGCAAAAAGAGGGGAAACAAGCCGCTAACTCGCTCTGGCCATGGGCGCCAGGGAAAAAGCCGTCGATGAGCACTCTCCAGCAGCGGTTTGGAATTTCGGGAGCGGCCATTACTGCCGTGGATCTGGTCAAAGGGCTGGCAATTTATGCCGGCATGAAGCCGATCACAGTCCCCGGCGCCACCGGACTTTACGATACCAACTATGAAGGGAAGGCGGATGCCGCTCTCAAAGCGCTG
>JBEKKY010000079.1:0-12070 GCA_050010475.1 Acidobacteriota bacterium
TCCCGTTCCGCCTCCGGGACCGCTGCCCAGTTGGATAACTGTGGAGGGAAGAAGGTATCCTCCAAAGAGGATCAATAGAACCACGATCGCATGGATTCCAACCGAGGCTAGAAAGGAGAACCCATATCTCTCCTGAATTAACGGGATCCCTAACAGCGTTCCCCTGCTGCTTTCTTTATTCATGGCGGCCGGGCTCTTACTGGCTCCGGAATTCTTTGAAAGGCTTCGTCACCAGCCTGATCTCGGTAAATCCTGCACCGCGGATTGTATCGATTACCGAAACGATATAGTTCCACTTAACGTCTTTATCAGCCCTTAGAAAAATTGAATCTTTCGGGCCTTTTGCATCCCGCTTCAGACGAGCCGGAATCGTTGAAAAGTTTATCGCATCCGAGCCGTAATAGATAAATCCCTCACGGCTGATCGAAATGATAATCCGTTCTTCAGGATTCACATCCTTTACGTTCCTGGTTTCCGGCAGTTCCACATCAATGCCTGTCTGCAGCATTGGTGCGGTCACCATAAAGATGATCAGCAACACGAGCATGACGTCGACCAGCGGCGTCACGTTGATTTCTGAAAGGGAAGTGGCGGTTCTTCCCTGAGGCGTTGTAAATGCCATTTAGCTGAAGCTCCGTTCCACGAGGTTCAGAAACTCCGAAGAGAAATCGTCCATTTCGGTTGCGATGGCTTTCATCCTGCTGATGAACTGATTGTAGGCAATCCCTGGAGCGACTGCCTGGATTGAAGCGGTCTTTTCCATCCCGAGTCCCTGAAAGGCGTTGATAATCCCCATCACCGTTCCAAGCAGCCCAATAAAGGGAGTCACCGAGCCCGTCGTGGCTAGCCAACTCATGCTTTTCTCAAGGGTGGACAATTCAGCGGCTGAAGCGCGCTGAAGCGCCCGTTGAATACCAGCAAAATTCCGGTCCGACAGAACGGGATGACCGGGATTTTGCGGGCCTAACGCTTGGATCTGGGCATTAAGCTCTTGATATCCCGCGCTGAAAATTCCCGACAAGGGGGTGCCGCGGTACATTTCGCAAGCCGAGCCGATTTCGCTCAGTCGGGCGCTTTTCCGAAATAGTGCCACGAAAGCCTGGCTTTTTTGTGCAATTTGGCGGAAGGTCAGCCACTTCCGCAAAATAATGGTCCAGGAGAAAACGGAAAAGGCCGCCAGCAGTATCAGAATAGCGAGTGCAGTTCCGCTGACATGCCCGATCTGGCCGAAGAGAGAGCTCTCGAATGGAGCTGAAGAAGGCACCTGAAAGAGAAGTGGCGAGTTGATGATTTCAGCCTCCGCGAAAATTAAAAGCTTAAACTGCAGAAGTAACCACAGGTTAGGAACCATGTCAATAGTCGCCAGTCGTCAGTCAAACTTTGATCGACCGACGCTCGCACTGCAGTATAGATATCGTATGAGCTTGAAAAGTTGAACGAGAATGCTAAAGAGCACACTGGTGACTGACGACTGACGACTGGCAAGTAAATATGCTAGACTCACTCTGCGCGCATTATCTATCCATGTTTTTGTTTATAGGCCAATTCAATGCTTCGTCTTCTGAGGATCCGCAATCTCGCCCTGATACGGGAATTGGAGATTGAGTTCGATCGAGGGCTGAATCTGTTAACGGGTGAAACCGGATCAGGGAAATCAATCCTGGTCGACGCGCTTGGTTTGCTTCTCGGAGCTCGGTCTTCGCAGGAGATGATTCGCTCCGACTGTGACACGGCAGTGCTCGAAGGTATCTTTGAGATTGAATCCTGCAAGTCGGCTTGCACGAAACTCGCCGAATCCGGTTTCGAGTCCGAGGATGGCTGTCTTCTGATTCGAAGGGAAATTTCTGCCTCCGGGCGCAATCGAGTTTTCCTGAATAACCATATTGCCTCCGTAGCGTTGTTGAAGCAAATAGGCGAGATGCTGGCCGACATCCATGGGCAGCAGGACCAACGATCCCTTCTCGACCTTTCTACGCATCTGGAGTGGCTGGATGAGTTCGGCTCGAACACAAAATTGCGGAAAGAAGTGAAGGATTGCTATCGAAGCCTCCGCGAAACAGTTCGGCAGCTTGCAGCTGTGGAAATTAATGAACAGGAGCGCCTGCGGCGCATCGATATTTTGAATTTTCAAATCGAAGAAATACGGAATATAAATCCCCAGCCGGGAGAGAAGGAAGCTCTAGAAAACGAAAGGAACATTCTTTCGAATCGCGAAAGAATTTTGGCTCTGGCGACCGAAGCACACGCCATGCTTTATGAGAACGAAGGCTCCATTCTCCGGGAAGTCAGCCATGTGGAACGAATGATTGGAGAGCTTCAGCGCTTTGACAAAAGCTGGAGTCCACATCAAGAAACTCTTCAGGACGTCCGGTACAAACTGGAAGATTTGGCATACGCGGCCAGAGATTACGCCGCAGTGAGTGATTTCAGTCCGGAACGCCTGGAACAAGTTCATCAGAGGTTGTATGCACTGGAGAAGCTGACCAAAAAGTATGGAGCCTCGAGCCGCGATATCCTCGAATATTTGGATCAGTGCACAAAAGAACTGGAGCAACTGCTTTCCTGCGCGGAATCGGCAGAGAGCCTCTCTAAACAGCTTCAGCAGGATTCACAAAAATATCGCGCATTGGCAGAGCAATTATCGGAAAAGCGACACCGGGATGGGGAGCGGCTGGAAACTGAAATCCGGAGGGAGTTCGCCGCTCTGGCAATGGAACGGATGGAAATGCGGGTGCATTTTCATCCACGTGGTGAAGAAAATGCTCATGATCGTATCCCGAGTTTTTATGGACTCGACGGCATCGACCATGTAGAGTTTTTAATAGCGCCGAACAAGGGCGAGGACATAAGGCCATTGGCAAAAATCGCCTCGGGAGGTGAACTGTCGCGCATTATGCTTTCCATCAAATCTCTTTGCGGGAGCGAAGAGGTTGATCGGACGCTGGTTTTTGACGAAGTGGACGCGGGCATTGGCGGAAGGGTCGCCGAGGCTGTGGGAAAGCGGTTGAGAGATATCGCGGACGCAAATCAGGTGCTTTGTGTAACACACCTGCCGCAGATCGCTGCTTTTGCCCGTCATCATTTCCGAGTATACAAGGAAGTGGTCGGAGACAGGACGGAAACGATCGTGAAGCAGTTGAACGAATCGGAGCGTGTGGAGGAGCTTTCGAGAATGCTGGGAGGTGAAACAATTACCCAGACGGTTCGGCGGCACGCCCTGGAAATGCTGGAGCATTCACGAGAGCCCTGTCCGAGGAAGGAATCACGGCAGCGTTGATATGAAAAGATATTTGATCGAAACTTTTGGCTGCCAGATGAACGAGCTCGATTCCGAGAAAATCGGCGGAAACCTCCGGAATAGCGGGATGGAACCGGTGGATGATCCTTCCGAGGCGGACGTCATCATCTTGAACACATGCAGCGTCAGGGAAAAGGCCGTCCAGAAAGTTTACGCCCGACTGGGGGAGCTCAAAAGGCATAAAGTCCAACGACAGGATTTGGTGGTCGGCGTTGTGGGATGCATGGCGCAGCTTGAGGGAGAGAATATCCTGAAGAGGGCTCCATTCGTAAACATTCTTGCCGGCCCACAAAAAGAGCACGTCATGAGCGATCTCGTCGGACGCAGTATCGATGCAAAATCTGCGATCGTCGAACTGCGAATGGATGATGAGCCCGGGCCCATCGAAACCGCCTATGTCCTTCGCCAGAATCCATGGCGTGCGAGCGTCACCGTCAGTGAGGGCTGCAACCGGCAGTGTGCCTTCTGCGTTGTCCCCCTCACGAGAGGAAGAGAAAAAGCCAGGGCAAGTGCAAACATTTTGAGAGAAGTGAAAGATCTGGTCGCAAAGGGATACATCGAAGTTGTCCTTCTGGGCCAGACGGTCAATTCCTATGTGGATCCGGCAGCCGAAGGAATGAATTTTGCGCAACTGCTTAGAAATATTTCCGAAGTTCCAGGACTCAAACGAATTCGTTTTACCTCTCCGCACCCCTGCGATTTTTCTGATGAGCTTCTCGATGTAATGGTTTCCTGCCCCCAGGTCTGCAATCAAATTCACCTGCCCGTCCAGTCCGGATCGACCAGGGTTTTGCGCGCGATGCGGCGGGGATACACGCGCGAAAGCTACATGGACACTATTAAAAGGATTCAGAATGCAGACCGAGAGGTGGCTATTTCTACGGACCTCATTGTCGGGTTTCCGGGAGAGACGGATCAGGACTTTCTGGATACTCTCAGCCTGCTCGATGAGGTACAATATGATAGCGTCTTCTCCTTCAAATATTCCCCGCGGCCGAATACCGCGGCCCTGAACCTTCGTGATGAGATTTCAGACGAGGAGAAGAGAAGTAGACTCGAAATTTTGCAGGAGCGCCAAAGGCAAATCCAATATAAGAAGAATGCAGCGTATCTGTGTAGGATAATGGAAGTTTTGGTTGACAACAAAGCTCGCAACCGTTTCAGTCTTACCGGGCGAACCAGCAATAACAAGATCGTCAACTTTGACGGACCGGAGGCTTTAATGGGTCAGATCGTTCAGGTTGAAATTACGGGCTTCAGTCCGAACAGCCTGAAGGGGGTCTGGATTCACTCGGAGGATGAAAAGGTGCCGGGCGTCGCCTAACATCACATTACCGGTATCATGGGCGCGCGTGAGGCGTCGAATTGCGCCTGATTTTTAAAATCTGGGCCGGGGGAGGGATCATGAAGGAAATTGAATTCAAAATAAAAGGTCTGATGATGGATCCGCTAACCAATTCTCCGATCGTTGTGCTTCAGGAAGCTTCGAGTGATACCTTGCTGCCGATCTGGGTGGGAATTTTTGAGGCAAACGCCATCGCTCTGCAGATCGAAAAGGTGGATACGCCGCGTCCAATGACCCATGACTTAATTAAAGGGCTCTTAAATCATTTGAATGTAAAAGTGACGAAGATAGTCGTGACCGAACTTAAAGAAAATACTTTCTATGCTCTAATCTTTTTGAATGCTGGGGGAAAGGTCATTACAGTTGACTCGCGGCCATCCGATGCAATTGCGCTTGCGCTTCGAACCGACTCGCCAATTTATGTAACAGATGAAGTCCTTTCAAAATCCTCCAGCACCACCAGTTCAACATTGTCCGCCGAGCGCAGTTCGCCTGAAGACATCAGAAAATGGCTTGAAAACCTCAATCCAGAAGACCTAGGCAAGTATAAGATGTAGTTGCTTGGCTCTTGGCCACGAATTGCCTTGATCCGTCAAAAGCGAGGAGCGGAAAGGGATCGCAAATTGAGGCTGTTCGCGGCCATATTCCCACCATTTAGTTTACATAAGATATCTTATCAGAAATCACTGATTTGGCATTAACCTCAAACGACCCTCTCCAAACTCAGACAGAAAAACCTTTGTTTACAAGAACTTGTGTAATTTGCTCGCAACTTATGCTAGTCTTCCAACGTCATGCGCAAAATTGACAAACTCCTTTACCGCTCCATCGCTCCGCCCTTCCTGATCAGTCTAACAGTCCTGACCTTTGTCCTTGTCGTGCGTTCTCTCGGCACGCTCTCCGAGCTTCTGATAACCCGCAACGCTTCGCTTGGAGTTATCTTGATCATCACAGGCGCCATTCTTCCCGCAGCGCTGATTTATTCGTTGCCGCTTTCGTTTTTGATCGGTGCGCTCATTGGGATCAGCGGCTTATCTGGAGAAAGCCAGATTACGGCTCTCCGGGCAGGCGGCGTTCCTATCCGGACTCTATTGCGTCCCCTTCTGCTGTTTGGCGCTGCAGTTGGAATCCTGACCTCCTGGTTGACCCTGACAATCATTCCAAGAACGAATGACATCATCGGCGGAGCCAAGAATCGAGTCAGTGTGGCCCAGGCAATTTCGCAAATTCAGCCTCGGGTTTTCAACGGCGGAGACGAGAACTTTCCCACTATCGTTTTTTACCTTGCCGATATCGCTGAAGACAAGCAGCATTGGTCCCGGGTCTTTCTATCAGACAATTCAGATCCCAAAGCCCCCCGCACTGTCATGGCCCTTTCGGGGAATTGGGTTACCGATTCAGCAAAAAGACGCCTTCAGCTTCACCTTGAACGAGGCGCAAGTTATTCGATCGATCCCGCCGATCCAAGCAGAGACAATGTGAGCCTCTTTGTCTCAACGGATATTCCCGTCACCATGAGCTCACGATTATCTTCCGATACAGAGATCCGCACCCGAAAGGTCGCGGAACAAAGCACGCCATTTCTCTGGAAGGATTTTCGTAAGGCGGCATTGCCTCTAAAAACTGAAGAATTGATTGAGTTAAACAGGAGAATCGCCCTTCCCTTTTCGATAGTTCCATTCGCGCTTCTCGGCCTTGCGCTGGCGGTCACCACGCCTAAAGGAGGACGAACTTCCGGCTTTGCCATAAGCCTTGTGCTGGTTCTTCTTTTCTATATGCTGTTTTTTAACGGTATCCGCTTGGCTTTGGTTGGCAAAGTGACACCGTGGTTCGGTGTGTGGGGTGCGAATGTCTTTCTGACCGCTCTGGGTCTTGCTTTCTTTTACCGGGTCGAACAAAGCCATGTGATTGGACAGTGGATTTCGCTTGCTTTGCCGAAGATCCACTGGAATGGCCTGAACCGATTTTTTCGACTGGATAAACTTAAAACCCGAATCAACGAGCTCGATAGATCTCTGATTCAATCGACTGCAGGGGTCGCCAGATACAGGTTTCCAAAAGTTTTGGACATCTATATATCCAGAGGATTTTTTGCTTATTTTTTCTGGTCTCTGAGCGTCTGCGGCACTCTCTTTGTCTTGTTTACTCTTTTCGACCTGCTCGACGATATCATTCGAAACAAGATCCCGACTTCAACTGTTCTTGATTATTTTACTTTTTTTACTCCGCAAATACTTATGCTGGTTGTGCCGATGTCCGTTTTGTTGGGCGTGTTGATTAACTTCGGGATTTTGGAAAAGAATTCTGAAATAACGGCAATTAAAGCCGGCGGATGGAGCCTTTATCGTATTGCAGTTCCAGTTTTCCTGATGTCTTTCGGGCTCTGTGTCGGCCTGTTTTTGTTACAGGATTACGTGTTGCCCTATTCCAACGAACGCCAGGATGAACTGCATAACCAAATCAAGGGCAAGCCACCCCAGACATTCACGCGCAACAATCGGAAATGGATCTTCGGGGAATTGAACCGGATCTATAACTATGAATATTTTGATCCGAACTCAGATTCCTTTTACGACCTAAACGTCTATGATATTGACCTTGCGAACATAAAAATTCTCCGCAGAACCCATGCTGCGCGCGCCCGTATCGATCGCAGTGGATTATGGATTCTGGAAGATGGATGGGTCCGCAATTATCAACCACGTTCCGGATTCAGACGCATCAAAAATGAAACAGCCAAATTCCCGGAAAAGGCAGCCTACTTTAAGAAGGAAATTTTCCAGCCCAGAGAATCGTCGAAAATGACCTATGCGGAATTAAGAAGTTACATTACATATCTAATGAAATCCGGCTATAATGCTACAGAATTAAAGGTTGAACTTTATAAAAAAACATCCTTCCCGATCAGCTGCCTGGTTATGGCGCTGTTGGGAGTGCCGTTCTCTTTTTCTACCGGTAAAAAAGGCGCTTTCTTTGGAATCGGAATTAGTATCGCGATCGCGATTTCTTATTGGGGGATAGCCGGGGCATTCGAAACGATGGGGGCGTATGGAATCCTCATACCTGCTCTTGCCGCCTGGGCTCCAAATCTACTGTTTGGCTCCGCCGGCCTTATCCTATTATTCACCATCCGCACATAGCTTTGAGATAAAGAACGGATGTGGATAAATAGGTTCCACGTAATCGTCAATCGACTTAGGCCCTGGGGTGGAATTTTCGATAGATCTGCTTCAAGCGCTCGCGGGTAACGTGTGTATAGATCTGAGTAGTTGAAATATCAGAGTGACCTAGCATGAGCTGGACCGCGCGAAGGTCTGCTCCATTTTCCAGCAGGTGAGTGGCAAAGCTGTGGCGGAGCATATGCGGAGTCAACGGCTTTGTTATTCCCGCCTTTAGGCCATAAGAATGTAAAGTTTTCCAGAAAGCCTGACGGCTCATGGAAGATCCTCTTCTGGTTACGAACAGATAGTTGCTCTTTTTTCTATTCAGAATTTCGGACCGGTGCTTTCTCACATATTCCGCCACGCTTTCCCTTGCAACAAAGCCGATAGGCACAATCCGCTCTTTGCTTCCCTTCCCAATACATGTCACTATGCCGAGGTTGAGATCCAGTTGCGTGATTCCGAGCTTTATCAGTTCACTGACACGAAGGCCGGAAGCATAAAGCACTTCGATCATGGCTCGATCCCTGCTTCCAATCGGAGTATCAGGATCCGGCGCTCTGAGCAGCGTTTCAACTTCATCTCGATTGAGAAACCTTGGCAAGGGTTTGAAAACTCTTGGGGTTTCGAGATGCTCTGTAGGATCCGAGCTTATGATTCGATCTCCCATCAAAAACCGAAAGAAGCTGCGCGCCGCATTCAGAGCCCTGCCGGTCGATCTTGGAGAAAGGCCCTTATTCAGCAAGTCCTGAGTCCACCCTAAAATATCTTCCTGCCTGAGCTGGGTAAGTTTCAACCCCCGATTTTCCGAATAACTTTGCAGTTTCTTAAGATCTTGTGCATAGGCGCCTATGGTATTGCCTGAGAGCCCTTTTTCAACCCGCAGATAAGTCTCGAATTCAGCCAGAAAATCACGGTTCATCGAATTCTTCCAATCAGCGCGCCGATTAGGCGCGTCAAATCCTTCACTTCTTCAACCTTGAATATTCGAAAAAGGGGAAACAAGGCAGCTATGGCGGCCAGGATTGCAACGGTCAAGCGGAAGCCTTGCGCCAGCACCCCGGAACCAGGGCAGGCCACCCGGATGCCTTGAAAAACCAGCAACGACAATACTCCCATCAGCACAGATGCCAGGACGATCCGGAGGTAACCATTCAGTTCTTTGATACTCCAGGCAACCGCCATCTGACGCCGAAAACGCCTGAGCAGCAGGCCAAAATTCAGCCACGAAGCGATGGTAGTCGAAAGTGCCAGACCAAGGAACCCGAGGGGAATTATCAGTGCAAAATTCAGGATAATTTTCACGATAACCGTGATCATGCTCGTGCGAACAGGCGTACGAGTGTCGTTGAGAGCATAGAATGTCGGAACGAGAATTTTCACGGCGGAATAGGAAAAAAGCCCGATGGCGTAAAACAGAACTACCTGGCTTGTCCTCTGGGTATCTGCCGAAAGAAAGGAGCCGCGCTCATAAATAAGTGCAACGATCTCCCGGCGGAAGATGATCAATCCGATCGTAGCGGGAAAAGTCAGACACGCGGCCAGCCGAAGACTTGAAGCCACAGTCCGGTGCAGTTTTCCGATTTCATCCCGTGCAACATGATGAGAAACAGAAGCCAGTGTCACGGTGGCAATAGCAATTCCGAAAACTCCGATTGGAAATTGCATCAGCCGAAAACCGAAACCCAGCCAGGACACCGGGCCATTTCCATACGTGGAAGCAATCTGGGAGTCAACGGCTATATTGATCTGAGTAGCGGAAAGACCGATGATGGCGGGTAACATGATATGGGCAATGTGGCGGAGCCCGGGATCCGAAAAATTTAAATCAAATCGATAGCGAAATCCGTAGCCGCGCGCCGACGGCACCATTACCAGGAACTGACTTGCGCCCCCAATAAGGGCCCCGACAGCCATGGCTACGACCGGAGGAAATCCCCAATGGGGCATCAGAGGCGAAAGATAAATTCCGGCAAGAATGCAGCAGATGTTAAAGGCCGACGAAGCCATGGCCGGAACGAAGAAAGAGCCGCATGCATTTAAGATCCCCATCGAGACCGAAGCCAGAGCCACGCATAACAGGAATGGGGACATAATCCGCGTCATCTGAACCGTCAGCTCAAATTTTTCCGGAATCCGGGCATATCCTGCAGCTAGAAGATAAACAAATCCCCGGGCGCCAAAGAAGAAAACAAGCGTAAGCATACCCAGAATTACCAGGAGAGCATTGATGATCCGATTTGCTAGAACCCAGGCAGCTTCTTTGCCATCCTGGGTCAAACGCCGGATAAATGTGGGGATGAAGGCAGAACTCAGGGCGCCTTCGGCAAACAGGTCTCGCAAGAGGTTCGGTATCCTGAAGGCAATATTCCAGGCATCCGTATACAGACCCGCACCAAAGTACTTCGCTTGGACTTGGTCCCGCACAAGACCCAGAATTCGACTGATCATAACAGCGGCGCCTATGCGTCCGGCGGCTCCCATAAGCCTGGATTCCGTTCTCTGCGCCTGTTCCACCAGCAACTGCTCCAAGATCAGCCTCTCCTTGACGGTTGCAGGGGCATGATACTACCATACCTCTTCGATCCGTTAACGCTTTGGAGATTGACGATTTAGGATTGATAATTGACGATTGTCATCTGCAAATTATTTGTGGGGTTTTATGAAGCTTTCTGAAATCGCGCGAAGAATTGACTGTCGGATGATTGGAAACCAGGATGTCGAGATTGTGCGGGTCGCAGGTATCGACGAGGCCGGTTCTGGTGATCTCACTTTCGTTTCGAACCGGAAATATATCAGCCATATTAAAAGCACCCAGGCCTCCGCCATAATTCTGGGTGAGGATATTCCCCCGGTCAGCATCCCAAGCCTTAGGACTGCGGATCCATATCTTGCTTTTGCTCGTGCGCTCGAAATCTTCTTCATCCCGCCCCGCCCCGATAGGGGAATACATCCAACGGCGTCCATTGCCGAGGATGTAACCACCGGATCCGATGTCAGCATCGGCGCTTATGCTGTAGTCGGCAAAGGGTGCAGGATCGGTTCCGGCGTCGCCATCTATCCCCACGTCGTGCTTTATCCGGGCGTTTCCATAGGCGATAACTCGGTGGTTCATGCCCATGTGATCATTCGTGAGGGGTGCGTAATTGGAAATAGGGTTGTTCTTCAAAACGGCGTGGTCATCGGAAGCGACGGATTTGGCTTTGCGCCCACAAAGGATGGAAGTTTTTACAAAATATGCCAGACCGGGCGAGTCATCATAGAAGACGACGTAGAAGTCGGAGCCAATACGACCATTGATCGGGCTGCGGTTGGAGATACCTTGATACGCCACGGGGCGAAATTGGACAATCTAGTGCAAATAGGACATGGTGCCCAAGTGGGCCCGGACTGCGTCCTCGCCGCTCAAGTGGGACTAGCCGGATCTACTCGTTTGGGCAGAGGGGTTTGGGTGGGTGGACAGGCCGGGTTTGCCGGACACCTCGAAGTAGGGGATAAGGCGATCATCACGGCTCAGAGCGGCACCTCGCACGATATTCCCCCAGGAACAGTCATGTCAGGATCTCCGGCATTCGAAAATGCGGCATGGCTGCGTTCGACGGCCGCCTTTTCACGTTTGCCGCAACTGGTACACCGAATACGCGATCTGGAAAAAGAAATTCAGTCGCTGAAAAATGCTCTAAAATCAATTGAGGCCAAATAAGGCCTGTTTCAATTTCACTCGTTGCCGATAAGAAAAGCAGGCTATTCGAGAAGCTAAGCTCAGCTTGAGGCCGATTTGCTCCGGCTTGCCGGGGCGTCGGCCCCAGGTTGAGATGCCCTTCAATTTCCCCCATCTGGGCGGTTCACATTTGCTTCGATTTTAGTAAATCGAGTACTATACCATACCAGCCAAACAAGTGGAGCCCGGCATAATGAGATCTGTTTTCAGAGTGTCACTATTCTTTTGCCTAGCTTTCATTATGGCTTGCGGCGGAAACACGCAAAATGTGACCGTAACCGTTCTACCTGCTTCCGCTACACTCGATGCCGGCAGAACGCTTCAGTTTTTGGCAACTGTCACTGGAGCATCCGATAATTCTGTTGTTTGGTCAGCACCGGGTCGACAGGAACAATAAGTCCCGCTGCTGTGATTGGCCGGTTCTGCACTCCAGCCCCTTGAAGATACCGCTCGCCCTCAAACCGGAAACGGAGAACGCTTCGGTCCGGAACCTTTCTGTTCGGAACCTTTCTTTGCTCGCCACACTGTTTTGAGGTACCATTAAA
>JBEKKY010000080.1:0-11478 GCA_050010475.1 Acidobacteriota bacterium
ACTTTGGAGTGGTCGTTGCATCAGTTTTGCGGATGACAGTATATATACTTCTATTACTCCCTTAAGCCAGGATTGCTCTTTTAACCAGTGTCCTGATTATCTGGACCTTGTATTTGTTATTAGATAGCGGGACCGCTTCCTTAACAGCGGCCGCGGCTGCTGCCTCAGCAATCCATTCGCTGATGGCATTGCCTTTTAAAGCATTCTCGGCATCGCTAGCTCTGTAAGGGACCGGTGCCACGGCACCAAGCACAATCTTGGCATCAGATACTTTCCCAAGTTCGGTAGTAATGACAGCAGCCACGCTTGCCACCGCAAAATCTATGGTGGGCCTGAGGGCAAACTTGATAAACACCTGCTTAGCGCCCGGTTTCGGTGCGGACACCCGTATCTCAACGATTATCTCATCTTCATCGAGAACATTCCCCTGCACCTGAAAGAAGCTGCCAATCGGAATGCTCCGCTTGTTGGTGACGATCTCTGCATCCAGGGCTGCCAATGCTACGGCCGTATCTGAAGGGCAGACGGCAAAACATTGCCTGGCTCCCAGGATGGCATGGTATCTATTATCCCCGGTAACGGCGTAGCACTGGCTCCCGCCTTTTCTCAGGCAGTCAAAGAAATTGCCTGTCAGAAACGACCTCCTGTAGTACCAGCACTGCACCTGCTGACAGAGGTTGCCGGCAATAGTGCCCATCTCCCGGATCGGCGGCGATGCCACAGATCCCGCCGCCCTGGCCAGCGCGGAATACTTCGATTTAACTATTTCAGAAGATGCAATATCACTGAGCTTAGCTGTTGCACCTATTTCCAGTCCATCTGCATCCCCACGAATAAAGTCTATTCCGGGGATATTCTTAATGTTCACTAGAGTCTGGGGAGGACTTGTCAGCGCCCCAATCTTCAGCAGGTTGATGATATCCGTGCCACCGGCCAACACGGCTGCATGACCCGCCTTCAGGAGCAAAACCGCTTCAGCAACTGTCGTTGTATTTCTGTATGCAAATCTTCTCATCGCGCTTCACCCCTATATCTTTCCCAGCGCCGCCAGGACTCTAGCCGGAGTTATCGGACCGGACTTTACCCTGACCCCTATGGCGTTATAGACGGCATTGGCAATGGCCGGGGCTACCGGGACTATTGTTGCCTCCCCCATTCCCTTCGCATGGAGCGGCGCTGTGGGTGCATCCGCAGGGTCGGCATGGATAATCGAGGTGAAGTCAGCAAACTCGGGGAAAGTCGGAACCTTATAATCAGTCATGGTGGGGTTGAGAATGATTCCCTCGTGGCCCTTGTCAAAGACCACGTCCTCATAAACGGCAAAGCCCAGACCTTGAATCATGCCGCCATCACACTGGCCGGCAGCTACCTCAGGATTTATCGCGACACCGCAGTCAGCTGCTATGACCATCTTCAGCACGTCCACTTTCCCGGTCTCGGTATCGACTTCGACCTCACAACACAGTGCCGCAAGGCTTTTTTCCCACATATTTCTCCCCGTACCCGGGTTTGTGTGGAATGATGTTTCCTGTCCATACGCATAAATTCCAACTCTCCCGAACTGTGCGGCCGCTGCAACCGCCCCAATTGTCATTGATTTCGCCGGGTCACTCTTTTTAAAGATTATGCCGTCTCCTAGATCGAGGTCTTCCGGCTTTGCCTGCATCAGGACAGCAGCCCTTTCCAGGAGCATTGCCCTGGCGTTTCTGGCGGCATTTATTGAAGCGCCAATGTCCGTGGGTGTTCCTTTGCTGCCGTAGACGCCGCCGCCGCGTGGATTGTATTTCGTGTTGTCCTCGGTCAAGGAGACATCTTCGTAACGGACGCCGAGGACCTCGGCAACACTCATCGCAGTGGCGGTTTTGATCCCCTGCCCGATATCCTCAGCGGTGCAATTCACATGGACCGTACCGTCATTATTTATTCTGACGAGAGTAGTGGATGTCCCGAACCCGGTCGTGTGCATGGAAAGCGCCATGCCAATGCCCCGCTTCCTTGAACCGTTGACCGCTACCGGCGTCCTCCAGCCTTTCCATTTCTTTTCCCAGCCGAACGCCTCGGCAGCCTTAGTCATCAGGGTCACATAGCTGCCGCCGGCGAGCTCGCCCCATTGAAAAAACACGCTGCACGGTTCTCCGGCGCGCTGACACCACTTCTTCCTCCACGCAATCGGGTCCATTCCGGCTGCTTCCGCCATTTCGTCGGCAAACTGCTCGGAGCAGAACATTCCTTCGGCATCCCCGTAGCTGCGCTTGGGCCCGGTCATATTGATGTTGCTGTATACAGGATTAGCTGCCGCCCGGATATTGTCATAGTTGTAGACATTGACGGCTGCATTGGCGATCACGCTCGGGGCGGCAAACGCATGGCAGGCATGTCCTCCAACGCTGATATGCACAACGGTATCCAGAGCGACAGGCCGGCCATCGCTGCGTTTAATTCCACCTTTGGTGCTGTAGCAACCCGGACCGGCGGCACGATGGGACACGATGAACTGCTCGTCCATTTCCAGCAGGGACCTTACCGGCCTTCCTGTCTTTTTCGACAGGGCCGCGGCAATGCATGCCAGCATGGCATGAGAAGGTCCGTACTTGCTTCCGAAACCACCCCCCACCCACTTGTTGATAACCGAGATTTTGCTTGCCGGAATTCCCAGCGCCCCAATGATGTAATCCTGCACTTCCCAGAGAGTTTGGGTAGAGATCCAGACCGTCAGTTCATCCTCGTCCCACTTGGCGATCGTCTGGTATGGCTCCAATGGACAGTGAGCCGGATTCGGCCACTCGTACAGGCTCTGCAGCGTGATATCGGCTTCCTTGAACCCTTGATCCACATTCCCTTTTGCCACAGCGGTGGGAAAAGCCATCGGCACTTTATTGTCCGGCAAATCGGAATAAATCACCGGAGCCTCAGGCCTCAGGGCGTCCATGGGGTCAAAGACTGCCGGCAGTGGCTCGAATTCAACCTTTATCAGTTTTATCGCTTCCTCGGCTATCTCCCTGGTCTCAGCCGCCACCGCTGCTATCTGCTCCCCGGCCATGTAGACCTCGTCCGGCGGCAGAACATAGAATTCGTTGCGCGATCCGGCATTAAATGGACGAGCAGGCAGGATATCCTGATCCTTGTGCGTGATTACAGCTCGCACTCCCGGCAGCCTTTCCGCTTCGCCGGTATCGATGCTTAGGATCTTGGCGTGAGCATATGGGCTTTTGAGCACCCTGCATTCCAGCATACCCGGCAAACGAATATCGCCGACAAATTCCGCTTTCCCGGTTGCTTTGAGAACCATATCTTTCTTGATATGGGTTTTGCCTAGAATCTTGCCCATTATTTCGTCCTCTCGATGCGCATTTTCTCGGCGGCTGCCAGCACTGACTGGGATATAAGGCTATAATTGCCGCAGCGGCAAATATTGCCCGCGAGAGCCCACTTAACATCTTCTTCAGTCGGGTCAGGATTCCTATCCAGCAACGCTTTTGTTGCGACGATCATTCCCGGCGTGCAAAATCCGCATTGAGCGGCATTATTTTCTATAAAAGCTTCCTGAACCGGATGGAGCTTTCCAGTTACCGGGTCACTCAAACCTTCAATAGTAGTGATTTCCTTGCCGTCGCAATCGACCGTCAGCACCAGACATGACAAAGACAGCCTGCCATCTATCAGGACGGAGCAGGCGCCGCAGGCGCCTCTGTCGCAGCTCGACTTTGTCCCGGTGAGCCCTAGTTTTTCGCGCAGTGTGTGAAGAAGCTTGTCCCAGGGATACACATCGTATGAAAGCGATTCCCAGGGTTCAATGTCGTCACCTGTCGTGAGTTCATAATGCTTACCATTGATCGTCAGCTTTATCGTTTCTACAGATTCCTTTTTATCGATTGCTGTCCCCTGGCTTTGCTCCATCATAAGCAGTGTTCTCCTCACAGATTTTCATACACCGAGACCGGATACGCTGGAATGCACCGGGTCAAACAAAAACCATCTACACCTGACCCGATCGCATTGCCCGCAGGATAACTGATGCATTTGCCCGAAAATCTCAGTGCTTTTGGGAGATCGAAACCCCAGCCGACTCCATGACGATGTCGGGTTCACTCCAGCCCTTGAGATCCATAAGTTTCTTATAGGCCCTCCGGTAGAGAAGGACAGCTTCGATTCGTACATCTCCCGAATGCGGAGCGATAAACAGGAATTCACCAACATCGGATTCGAACGCTCCGAGCCGAGTGTCCATCACTACCCGGGTCGGGTTCCAATATGCAGCGGTTGGTGAAACTCCCGTCCACATTTCTTCGAGCAGCTTGACGAACACCTTTCCGGGAAGGCCGGCGTAGTTGCCCTTTGCCGGATCCCCGGAACCGCACCACTCCGGAAGAACGGGGCCCGCCTTGAGAGATAATTCAGAAGCGTCGCTACCATAGGCCCGGACTACAAGTATTACATGTCGGAGCGGTGAGTCCGTGGGAACGTGGTGACCGGTGCGATCGTTGACAACCTTCGTTCTGACTCGGATCCCTTCCGGCAATCGTTCTGCCTCAAGGGTTAAAGACACCGCGTTCTGGAGAAGGTCAAGGTCTCTGGCTCCAAGCATCCTGTGGCTCAAAATAGTATTGGGATCCCGTTTAAGCCCGCCCTTTTCTGGGCGGGCAAATAATTCAATCCCGGTGCTCCGCATATGGCAATCCTGGCACGTCTTTCCCTTTCCCTCCCGGCTGTAGGGACTTCGCAGCCACTCCCCGAAGGAATCGTAAACAACCGTATCCCAAAAAACTCCAAAATGGCATGGGGCGCAGAACTGGCTGCTCTTCTGAAGCTTGGAATATGTGTCCTCGCCCGGGGCGATGTCGTCCAGAGGCCCGGCAAAGAACTGATGCCCCTTGAAAGGCCTCCGGAATTCGTAGGAAAGCACTCCGGCTCTTTCGTGAAAAGGGAGCCCTGTGGCGGGATCGAGACGGACATCCCAGATTTTGTGGCAGAAGTCGCAGGTGACGCCTTCGGCTTCGACTCCCCGGACCGAAAAGGGATCGGTATTAAGCGGCGCACTGATCGCCGCCGCGGGAACATGGCAGGCAGCGCAGTCGCCGGTATGGTCCGGATTATCGAGTCTGTACCCCGGTCCGTAATAGGGCTCTTCAGGATCCGGGGGAAGCGGAACAATCCTGTTGTCACTGATGCGCCTATAGCGGGTTGACGGGCTCCGGCGGCCTGACATGTCTGTCCCGGAATGCAGGGTAAGGAAACGTGGGTTGACGGCGGATTGGGAATGAGCGTCCTTGAGCCATTCGTCAACCGGAAGAGCGGGGCCGGAAGCGGCATCACCTCGAAAGTGACACTCAGAGCACCCCTGGTTTTCACCGGAACCGGCCGATCGCAAGGAAGGCGACCACTCGTATTCTTGATTGTCCAGTTGGCTGTGTTGGTGAAGGGAAATCGTCACGTCCTTTTCCCCGGGCGAGGCTTTAACGGGACCGCTAATGTAATATCCTTTAGCCCAGGCCGTGAGTGTGACGGGACCGCTGAAAGACTCGGGTACAGCCAGTTCGAACTCTCCCTTAGAACCGGTTACCGCGCTGTGTTCCGTCGCCTGGATTCGGACCACGGCTCCAGGATGGGCGCCTTTGTCATCACGGACGATACCTCTGATAATCCTTTCAGTCCCCTTCGCCGAAACTTGGAGCCACGGGCTAAATAAAATTCCGGCTAAAACGAAAACGCCCAGAACCGCGATCCATTTCAGACCTCTTATGGAAATTCTCGCGGAACCGTAACAGGTGTGTGGATACCAAGGAATTTTGATCATTTCATTTCGCACCCGAAAACCCCTTCTCCTGTCGTTGCCGCATAGAGCACACGCCCATCGGGCGATATCTCGAGGTCGACAACGGCACGAGTGCTGAGCCCCTTGTTTGCCGGTCTTCAGCGGAATTTGGTAGATCTCCAAATTAAGAGACACTTTGTGCCGTAGCTGATAGGGCGAGTTTAGCATTTTCAGCTTCCCGCCGAGCAAGAATTATCTCTTTCCTCTGCGGATCAAATCTCGCCCCGGGGAAATTGACTTTGCCGTTGCTTTGCCTGCGAGGACCCAACAATACCAAATGAAACCCAAAGTATCGGAATAAGTAACGAATTAATAGATCAAATATTTACAGCAGATAAGCAATTGCGGGTTAGCGACTTAAAATCCTGGGCCCCGCAAGGGGTGTGTGGGCTCGATTCTCATACCCGGCACTGTTCAACCCCGCATCCGATAACCATTCGCGGGGCTTATTCCAGGGCCGTTGATCCGGTGTTTCTTCAATTCCGCATAGAGCGACTGGGCAAGATCTGACTTCTTAAATCCAATCACTTTTGCCCCCTTGATCCCGAAAAATTTCTCCAGCTCCTCTGCGGTGTAATGCTGCACCACCGGGTAATGCGCGAAATCCGAGAGAATCTCCGCTCGGCTGGTTTCGGAAAGGTCGTGAGTGATCAACACAAAGTGCAGCCTGCTTTTGCTGCGTGCCAACTTGTCACGACCCACTATCAGGATGCGGGAGCGCAACACGAACGAAAATAAACGTTCTACCGGCCGGGCCGGACTCTGCTTTTTCATCGGCGTGACCTGCGGCGATGGCGGGATGCCCCTGCATGTCCTGGTCTCGATGAAACCGTCACGCCAGCCGGTTGAGGTATGGGGGCATGAAGTGTCCGCTGGCAATAATCGTCCAGCAGCATCGCGATAATGGCTGATTCGTCTTCGTTTGCCTCGATCTGCAGACCGACGCGGTCCAGAAGAGGAAGTCTACCGAAAGAGATTGAAACCTGATCCAGGATTACCGGAGCCATCGTGTAAACGTACCATAGTTGCCAGCGCCCATTCCATAGAGCGCGATTGAGGCGGGGAAACCATTACGGGTCACGTGTGCCAATTAAAATTGTCTCAACGGATGTATGCGCCCGATAGCCAGACATCGGTTTGAAGGTTGACAATGGATCGCGATTTAGAGTTTTGGCAAATCTGAGGAATGTGGAAATACGCCGTTCATCAAGCTGTTGATCTGTTCCTTCCTTGCGTTCTTCGGCTGCAGAGACTACTCTCATACCTTGTGCAAGTTAATAACCTATTCCATATGGAGGATTATTTATTATGGCAAAAACAAACGCTAAAGCACCTACGAGCGAAAAACGCGAGTACAAGAGTCCGGAATCGGCTGCCAAGCAGAAGATGCAGTGGGAGGAGAAGGGATTCAAGGTTACGCGCAAGGGGAATACCCTTTATATCAAAAAGGGAAAATAGAGCAGCGTGTTCCCTCTCAAGGAGAATCCTCCTCTGTTGGCTTGGTTAATTCAGTAGAGGAGATTTTCTCTTTGGAAGCGAGCGAACCTCACATCGTAAGCCACCCACGCAATATCTCCCGCTCTTCTGTCCCAGCTTTCCAGCAGGATCATCAGTTGCCATCCAAAGTCTTGAACGGAAACCTTGAATATCACAGCCATGCATCGTTGGGGGATTTACGGATGGCAGGGAAGGTCCAAAGTGCTTGAAATATTCATCGATGGCGATGGCTGCCCCGTAAAGCAGGAAGTCTACCGGGTGGCGCAGCGATACAGTCTCCATGTCACTGTCGTCGCCAATTCGCGGATTCGCATTCCCCACGGGGACCGGAGCGAGCTTGTGGTTGTCGGAGGGCGCTTTGATGCTGTTGATGACTGGATTGTCGAGCATGTCGCGGAGAACGACATTGTGGTCTCGGCGGACATCCCTTTGGCGGCGCGTTGCCTCGATAAGGGAGCTCGAGTGCTCGGTCCACGCGGTGATGCGTTCACCCACGATTCCATCGGCGAGGCGCTTGCAGGCCGGGCATTGCTGGCCCATCTTCGAGAACTCGGAACCATAATGGGCGGGCTCGCTCCCTTCGAAAACCGCGACCGATCTCGTTTCCTCCAGCGCCTCGACGAGACGATCCAGGCCGTTCGAAGGGGAGGGTAGGATCGAACCTGCGCTTCACCATCAAACACTGCAGGTGGCGCACAAGCCCGAAAAAAGAGCCGGAAGTGGTTCGCTGATAAAAGGCAATATTGATTGCATTGCAGGGATCGCAAGCAGGAAGGTGACAAAGTAGGGAGTCTTCCAGAGAACCGTCAGGTACATCAATGCAAGAAGAGCCAGGTAGGGTAACAGCGTATCTGCAATCTGCAGCGCGGCTTTTCGGGTGTCGAGCTGTTCGAAGCGCTAACCGGGGCGGCCTGGTTCGGCATTCGGCGGATACATGGGTCATGGCGCTGCTCCTGCAGGAATCCTGGCATCAACCCTTCTGAGTCTATCGTGCGAAACCTGGCGTCTGAATGTGAGAAGTGCGAAGTGGCGAGGGGTTTCAGAAGTGCTTCTAATGCCCGATAGGTTCAAGGTAAAATTATAGCACGAACCTTAGATACAACAAGGTTTTGAGAATGGCGGTAGTGTCCTGATTTGGAGAAGGCTGGTTGGACGGTTTTGTGTCCTACTTGCCTTCTTGGCGCTTCTAATTTGCATCGTTCCCTGTCAGGGCGGCGTTGAAATTCCAAGCGTGAATAATTTTCCCGTCCTTGTCAAAAATCAAACTAGGGGTATTGGGAGTGTCTCTCAGGAAAAATCTAAACGAGCTGGTGTGCTTACCGCCAGTTGTTGTGTAGGCAAAGCATCCCTCAATAACAAGGCTTTCAGTCTTTTTCAAAACCTCGGCAACAAGCTGGCGATTTTCGGCTGTATCCGGAATACGCATTGGCACCCAATAACTTGTCTGCGCAGCGGGATAAAGGACTATTCCATTGGCTGGCTTTGGTTCGAGACCAATGCAGGTAGTATTTGGGTCAAGCTTAACATTATCCGAGCCAATGCCTTCTGGAATATATGGAACACCAACTGGCTTTATATTCCACACAACGCTAAGGGCAGGCTCTTTTCCTGGATTCGAAATGCGTATTTGGTATGTTACCGGAAGCCCGGATTCCAGTCGGCTCGTAAGCATTATATGTTCTGGGACTATCCATGCACGACTGCTAGCGATTGCGCTGCTCGCAAGCGCATGCGTATCCGATCCACTTGTTTTCATTTCCTGCCACTGCCTTCTAGCGTAGTAAGTGTAAATAGCAGTTGTAAGGAATATCATCACGGTAGCGATAGCAACGATACAATCCGGTCCCGTCCACGGTTTCGTCGGCATGGAATTCTCCTTTTTGGAGTTGCGATTGTGATTGCTGTGATTGGATACTGCTGTTTTCTCCCTCCCGAATCAAGTACTCGATATGCATTGTTTTGGAGGTTTTTGTTGGGAGCCATCCTGTTCTTGTCATCCGTGCGTCTTATTTATAAAGCTTTGGATATATTAGAAGGAATATTGTAACACAAAAATATCAAAAAGATATTGACAAATAATAATTATTGTATTACATTTATTCCATCAGGTGAGGATGCTATGGCAAACATACTGGAAAAAGACAAGCAGATCGCAGTAATAAGCGCATTGGCAGAAGGCTCAAGCATTCGGTCCATTGAAAGAATGACGGGCATTCATCGGGATACGATCATGCGACTTGGCGTCAAGGTCGGCCAGGGATGCGCAACTGTGCTCGATCAGAAGATGCGTAACCTCTCTTGCCAAAATATCCAGGTCGATGAAATCTGGGGATTCATCGGGAAAAAAGAGCGGCACATCCGCGCAGAAGATAATCCCGAGCTTGGGGACATTTGGACGTTTTGCGCGATTGATGCGGATACTAAATTAGTTCCGGCATTCAAGGTGGGAAAGCGCGATACAGCTACGGCCAATGCGTTTGTTTCTGATACGGCCTCACGCATAAACAATCGCGTTCAACTGTCTAGCGATGCCCTTCGAGCCTACGTTGAAGCTGTAGAATTGGCGTTCGGCGCAGACGTTGATTACGCACAAATCATTAAGACATATGGGCAGGATGATTCAAGGAGTCCCGAGAGAAAATACAGTCCTCCCGACGTTTTATCAATTGAGAAACGGAGCATGATGGGATCTCCAGATATGGGACTAGCATCGACGAGCTATATTGAAAGACTCAACGGGACCACTCGCCTTCACATGCGGAGATTAACCAGACTCACTTATGCATTCAGCAAAAAACTGGATAATTTCAAAGCAGCCGTGGCGCTGCATTTCGCTTACTACAATTTTGTAAAACGCCATTCCACGATCCGTTGCACTCCGGCAATGGCCGCTGGAGTCGAGCAGAGCTTTTGGACTGTGCGCGACTTAATCGAGGCGGCAATGTGACATATATTGAAGAATTAAAGGATGTGATTCGCAAGCTCCATGGAGTGGAGTCTAGTCACGTTAAGAGTGTCCCTGTCAAAGAGACGTTCCAGGGCAAAACTGTTTGGGAAGGCATGGTTGAAGTGTTCGATTTGATCGATCACCCAAAAGCGCCAAAAGTTTACGCATGGGCACATGACACGGACGATCCAGATCATCCAAGACGGCATGTAACCGTTTTACATCTCGGTCCCGTAACGTCGGCAATAACAGCGGTACGCGCCGCAATTGTTCAGGAGTTTAGAAGTCATGAGCAGGCAGAAGAAACCTAGATCGGTAGGACGCCCAAAGCTGCCAAAGGGAAAAGCCAAGGGGAAAATTGTTCCCGTACGTTTTGCCGATGACGCCCTAAAGCCCATGGAGGCGGCAGCCAAGGCAAACAAGCAAACCCTATCAGAATGGATTCGGAGAACAGTTCATGCCGCAATCTCGCTGGAATGACAATTTCAAATTAGGACACTACCATGAAGATCGACTCACGAATTGTCGGGGATATACACTTTCTGGACTGCAGCGGCAAAATCACCCTGGGCGAGGGGACGATGGCAGTTCGAACAACTGTTGGTGATATCCTGAAAGGCGGCGGGAAAAAGATCGTCCTCAATTTAGCCGATGTGATCTATATCGACAGCTCGGGAGTTGGCGAATTGGTGAACACGTACACCACAGTTGCCGCGCACGGAGGCCAGTTAAAGCTCCTAGGCCTGACGAAGAAGGTACGTGAGGTGCTGGCAATCACGAAGCTCCTGACGGTGTTCCAGGTATTCGATAACGAGCCGGCCACTGTCGCCAGCTTTGCTTGATCAGGAGGCGATTGCCCGGAACTGGGTGGCTGACTCTGATGTATCCGCAGAATCAATGACTGACTCATGTTGTGCCGACTGTTTGCGCCGGGCTACCCTTCACACGGGAATCCTGTGCGCACGGACGATAAACCTCTTGGGCGCGGGTCCGACAAAATAGAATGGATAACAAGTCACCAGCGTCAGAATTGCATCATCGGAATTGTCCAGTACTTCCGTGTCCTCCGGCTCGACCACTTTGATAGAGTCCACCAAATATCGGTAAGATCCGCTTAAAGTCGTCAACCTGATTTCATCATCCTTACGGATATTGAGCAGCGGTCTGAAAAACGTGTCCCGGTGTCCCGTGATCGCGACGTTCCCTTGCTGGCCCGGCAGCG
>JBEKKY010000081.1:0-11447 GCA_050010475.1 Acidobacteriota bacterium
GGGTTAGCGATGAATTGCGCAAACTGGGAATCGAAGTGAAATATATGGGGAGGCCTTTGACCGATATCCTGAAACAAGGTTGGAAAGTCTTAACCTTCTAGCCTTCACCGATCAAATAATGTATATGTTTGGTCCGAGTGCTCGCGTCGGAACAGATCCGCCTGCCGGACGTATTATAGAGCGGCCGGGTTCATGATGTCTGGCCGGGGGTGAAGCTGTTTTCAATTGGGAACTTATGTTTCTGCAGGATAATCAGGAAACCGGTCGGATGGAATCCGGCCCGGCCTATCGATTGGGACAACGAAATGATTGGTATCGTTTCTTCAGGGATCGTATGAACCCGGATATGCGAATCAGCTCAAAATTCATTGGGGCCGAGGGGAAACGTTTGCGCGCAGCTAGATTGAGTCCGGATCTCTCAGGCCCGCCGCCGCGCACGCCCATGACTTAAATGGATGAACAAAATCAGGTCCGGCGCAACCCCCGCCTGATCAATCGCTCGAAGGGGAATCTAAAAACTTCGCGCTTCGATTTCCACTTCAGAGGAAAGGCATTATGAACCGCTCATATTTATTTCGGGAAAAATCAGCTCGAATCTCCTGGCGACTTGTCGGTTCCATAGCTCTTTTTGCTTTATGCGGCTTCCTGTTAAATGGGTGCGACAGTTCGCGATCCCAAAATAAACTCAAAGAAGACCCGTCCGTCGCTGTTCTGGTGATGGAGGCAAAGGCGGTGAACGTGCCCATCTTCTCCGATTTTGCTGCCCAGACCTATGCGCGCAATATGGTGGAAGTGCGAGGCCGTGTGGAGGGGTACATCGAGAAGTGGCTGTTCAACCCGGGTTCGGAAGTGCGGGCCGATCAGACGCTGTACGTGCTCGACCTGCGGCCGTATGACGCGGCCGTGGGACAGGCGCGCGGAAACCTCAGCCAGAGCGAAGCCGAGCTGGAATTTGCCCAGAAACAGGTCTCGCTTTTGCAGGCCCAGGCGAACCTCGCTTCTGCGGAAGCCAATCTACTAAAGGCCCGCCAGGATTATGAACGCCTCACGCCTCTGGTGCAGGCGGATGCCGCCTCCAAGCAGGACCTGGATTCCGCAACCGCCGCTTTGACGGCCAACGAAGCGAGCGTCCGTGCCAACAAAGCGAATGTGGATCAGACCGCACTCTCAACCCGCACACAGATCGACGCCATGAAGGCAAAGGTGGAATCGCTGAAGGCTTCCTTGCGCACAGCGGAGCTGAACCTGCAGTATGGAACGATCCGGGCCCCGATCGATGGCCGCATTGGCGACTCATTGATTCCCGTGGGCGGTCTCGTGACTCCGAATTCGACGCAACCTCTGACGACCATTGTCCCCCTCGACCCGATCTGGGTCCGGTTCAAAGTTACGGAAAGGGAATATCTTTCCTGGATGAAACAAGGAAGGAATGCACTGGGAGAAGGCGCCCCATTGACTCTTGTCCTGGCCGACAGCACGGAGTTTCCTTTTAAGGGACGCATCGAGGATGCGCTGAATCAGGTGGACTCGAAAACCGGCACTCTGGAATTGCAGGCGCGTTTCCCGAATCCCAAGCACACGATTCTACCGGGTCAATTCGGCCGAATTAGAGTTCAAGTCGATGAGCGGAAAAATGCGATCGTCGTCCCTAAAAAAGCCATTCAGCAACTGCAGGACGTGCAGGCGGTGTACACGGTCGGATCGGATAACAAGGTCTCGATGCAGCAAGTCACCACCGGCTATCGCTTCGGTTCACAGTGGCTGGTCGAGCAGGGATTACGGGCAGGAGATCGCGTCATTGTCGAGGGCCAGCTGAAAGTCCGGCCGGGTGTCCTGGTGAAACCTCAGCCCTACATACCTGCGGAAACAACATCGGCTGCGAAGAAAACGGGAGAGTGAGCCATGGCGAGATTTTTTATTGACCATCCCGTGTTTGCAATGGTCGTGGCTATTGTGATTGTGATCCTTGGTGTCGCAACGATTCCCAGTCTCCCGATCGCCAATTTCCCGGAGGTTGTTCCCCCAGTCGTGCAGATCAGCGCCAGTTATCTGGGCGGCAACGCGCAGGATCTGGAAAAAACCGTCACGGAGCCGATTGAGGAGCAGTTGATCGGGCTGGACGGTCTGCTCTATTTCCTTGCAAGCAGCAGCAACGACGGAACTCTCAATATCCAGGTAACGTTCCGTCTGGGCACGAATCCCGACATGGCGGTCGTGCAGACGCAGAATCGCGTAAGCATCGCAATGCCGCGGCTGCCCCCGGAAGTGCAGCGCCAGGGAGTGACGGTAAAAAAAGTTTCCACTGCATTCCTGACCAGCGTCGGGCTGGTGTCACCCGATAACCGCTACGATTCCTTGTTTCTCATCAACTACGCGCAGATCAACTTGCTGAACCAGATCGCAAATCTGGACGGCGTGGGAGAAGCCCGGCTGAGCTCCAACCAGGTTTATTCCATGCGCGTGTGGGTGAATCCCGACAGAATGGCCGAACTCGGGGTGACCGCGACGGATGTGAGCGCAGCCATTCAAGCTCAGAACCGGCAGAATCCCGCCGGAAATTTCGGCCAGCCGCCGGCGCCTCCCGGAACGGATTTCCAATACTCGGTGAGCGCTCCCGGCCGGTTGGCGGATCCGGGCGAATTTGAGGACATAGTTTTGCGCGCACGCCCGGACACATCGCTGCTGCGCATCCGCGATATCGGGCACGTACAGCTTGGGCCACAGAACTACAGCGGTTTCAGCCGCGTCAACAGCATGCCTGCGGGCAATCTCATTGTGTATCTTTCGCCCGGCGCCAACGCTGTAGCAACCGTGGACCGGATCCGCAAGTTCATGCAGGAGGCCAAGAAAAACTTTCCAACCGGAATGGATTACATCGTTCCCTATGACTCGACTGTTTTCGTGCACGCCGCCATCCACGAAGTCCTGCTGACTCTGCTGGAAGCGATCGGGCTCGTCATTATAGTCGTCTTTATCTTCCTGCAGAACTGGAGGGCGACTCTTATTCCGCTGCTCACGGTTCCGGTTTCGATTGTCGGTACGTTTGCGCTGTTTCCTGCTCTGGGCTTTTCGATCAATCTCACCAGCATGTTCGGCCTCGTGCTCGCGATCGGCATTGTGGTCGATGATGCGATCGTGGTCGTCGAAGCGGCGCAGCGCCACATCGATGAAGGAATTCCGCCGCGCCAGGCGGCAATTCGCGCGATGGAGGAGGTTTCGGCGCCGGTTGTGGCAATTGCCTGCATTCTGGCAGCGGTCTTCATTCCCATTGCATTTGTGGGCGGCATCAGCGGGAGGATCTATAATCAATTCGCGCTGACAATCGCCATTTCCGTTCTTTTGTCCGCCTTCAGCGCGCTTTCACTCAGCCCCGCGCTGAGCGCGATGATTCTGCGCCCGGAAAAAGTCGGCCACGGAATTTTTGGCCGCTTCTTTTCAGGATTCGATAAGGGTTTTAATTGGGCCCGGAACCGATACCTTGCGGGGGTTCATTCCCTGATCCGCAAATCCGGTTTCGCATTGTTGGGTCTGTTGTGTTTCTGGCTATTTGCCGGAGCCCTGTTCCGTCATCTGCCGACCGGTTTTCTGCCCGATGAGGATCAGGGAACGATTCTGGCTGCCATACGGCTTCCGGACGGCGCTTCAGTCGAACGTGCCGACGCAGCGACCCGAAAAATTGAGCAGCTTGTTTCCCGCACACCCGGCGTGGCAGGCACCATGACTTTGGGCGGAACCGATATAACCACGCGCACCAACTCTTCAAACGTGGCGACCCTGGTCATTCGCTTGAATCATTGGGATGAACGTCAGTCGGACGATCTGGACCTTCAGGCGATTCTGAAACGCATGCAGGCAGCGTTCTCCAAAGTTCCGGAAGTTACCGTCAGCGCCTTTGGTCAGCCTCCGATTCAAGGTTTAAGCATTACCGGAGGCTTTCAGCTTATGCTGGAGGACCGCCTCGGAGGCAGCCTGCAGGATTTCTCGCAAGTGGCCGATCTCCTGGTTCAGGCTGCGCGCAAGCGGCCCGAACTCATGAATGTCAGCAACACCTTTCACGCAAATGTTCCAAGCTACGGTATCGATGTGGATCTCGATAAGGTGCAGACTCTGGGAATTCCGGTCACTGCAACCTATGACACGTTGCAGACCTTTCTGGGAGGCCTGTATGTCAACGACTTCAATACGTTCGGGCGCACGTGGCAAGTCGTGGTGCAGGCAGAACCGGAATTCCGCACCCAACCCAGCGACATCAATCGTTTTTACGTCAGAAACAACGACGGGAATATGGCCCCGCTGGGGACCGTATCGACGGTCAATGCGACTGCGGGGCCCGATATCATGTATCGATACAACCGATACCGCGCAATTCAAATTCTGGGCGGACCGGCCCCCGGATACAGCAGCGGCCAGGCCAGTCGAGTGATGGAGGAGGTTGCAGATTCGGTGCTTCCTGCGGGGTACGGCTATGAATGGACCGGAACGACCTACCAGGAAAAGGCGGCCCAGGGGAACGAAGGTTTAATTTTTGGTTTTGCCTCCGTGCTTGTTTTCCTTTCCCTGGCGGCGCTCTACGAGAGCTGGGCAATTCCGTTCGCCGTGCTCCTGGCATTGCCACTGGGTCTTTTCGGGGCTTTATTCGCCGTTTGGCTTCGTTCTTATCCTTACGATATCTACACGCAGATCGGGATCGTCACCCTGATAGGCCTCGCGGCAAAAAATGCAATTCTGATTGTGGAATTCGCCCGAGCGAGGCACGAGAGCGGGAAATCAATCCACGATGCCGCTATGGAAGCAGCGCGCCTGAGACTTCGTCCCATCCTGATGACTTCGTTCGCCTTCATACTGGGAGTCACTCCGCTGCTGGTAGCCAAAGGTGCGGGCGGGGCTTCCCGGCGCTCCCTCGGAACCGCCGTGTTCGGCGGCATGAATGCGGCGACCCTGCTGGCGATCTTCATCGTGCCCGTGCTCTATGCGGTTATCCAGCGGATAGCCGAAAGCAAACGGAAAAAAGTCGCCGGAAGTGAACCTGTTACGGAGTTGTCCGAATGAGAATCCGACTATTGATCCTGTTGATTCCTGCGCTGCTGGCTGGATGTGTGCTCGGCCCGAATTACCGGCGCCCTGCAGTATCGCTTCCCGGCCAGTTTCATGGGGCGCCACCCGACGTTTCGGATGCATCGATTGCGGATATGAAGTGGAGCGCGGTATTTAATGACGAAACACTGATTTCGCTCATTGACACGGCTCTCAAACAAAATTTCGACATCGGGATGGCAGCAGAGCGTGTGCAGGAAGCCCAAGCCCGCTTCAGGATCGCCCGATCCAATCAAATCCCATCCATTTCCGCCGGAGCTCAGGTTACGGCAAGCCGGCCATCCATGGTCGGATCCACCGTTGTCGGGCCCGGCGTCTCTACGCTGGATACCAGCTATACGCAAGCCGGCGGACTGCTTTCCTGGGAACTGGATTTGTGGGGCCGTCTACGCCGCCTGAGCGAATCGGCCAAAGCGCAATACCTGGCAACTGAAGAGGGACGCAGAGCCATTATTGTTTCTCTGATCGGCGACATGGCCGGGAATTACTTCACCCTTCGCGAACGGGACCTGGAACTGGAGATCTCGCACAACACGCAGCGGATCGCGGAAGACAACCTACGGCTTGTCCGATTGCGTCACGAACGCGGCGCCGCCACAGGACTGGACGTGCATCAGGCCGAGCAACTGGTTTATACGGCCTCGACGCAAATTGCCCAAACAGAGCGCGACATCGCGGAAACGGGAAACGCGCTCAGCCTGCTGCTGGCCAAGGCCCCCGGCGGCATTCCACGCGGCAAAGGAATCGATGAGTTCCATTTTCCGGAAGAAATTACTCCGGGTCTTCCTTCATCCCTGCTCGAGCGGCGGCCGGACATTCGGCAAGCCGAGCAGACACTGATTGCCGCCAATGCTCAGATCGGCGCGGCCAGGGCCCTTTATTTCCCGGACATCTCCTTGACCGGTTTTGTGCAAGGCCAGAGCCGCGCGCTCACCGAACTGCTAACGCGTCCGGCTCAGTTCTCAAATATTTCCATTTCCGCTCTGGCTCCTGTGTTCACGGGAGGTCAGGTTCGCGCCCGCGTGCGCCTTTCAGAGGCCCAGATGCGCGAAATGGCGATCGCGTATCAGAAGACCATCTACAACGCTTTGCGTGAAATTTCC
The DNA here is from genome assembly GCA_050010475.1 of Acidobacteriota bacterium. Lineage (GTDB taxonomy): Bacteria > Acidobacteriota > UBA6911 > UBA6911 > UBA6911 > UBA6911. The sequence goes on from JBEKKY010000081.1 coordinate 6,198, forward strand.
GATGCGTTGGTCGGTTATGACCGAAGCCGGGAACAGTTGAAACAGGAGGAGATGCTCGTCCAGGCTTTGTCCGAAACCTCACGTCTGTCAAACCTGCGCTACCGCGGGGGGCTGGACAGCTACCTCCAGGTTCTGGATGCGGAACGAAATCTATTCCAAGGCCGGCTTGAGCTCGCCAGATTGAAGCTGCAGGGAATCCTCTCATTCGTCGATATCTACAGGGCGCTCGGCGGAGGCTGGGAATAGCTCTCAGCCATCAGCTAACGGCTATTCAACGCACTGAAGGCTGATAGCTGATGGCTGACAGCTGAAATACTGCTTGTGTTTGGCAGAGGTTTCGGGTGAAATCTCGGTCGTTGAGCCCCAAAAACCGAGTGTATCCAGCGGCATGAGAAAACAAGCCTACCAAAATACTATCGCAACCCTCTTCGCCTTAACCTGGGGCTTTGTGCTGCTGGATAGAAACGCGATCGCATTTCTATTTCCCATCTTAATGAAGCATTTCAACTTGAACAACGCTCAGACCGGCCTGATTGTCATGGTCACGGGATTTGGTTTTGTCCTGTCTTCTCTCGGTATCACTCCGCTTGCAGACAGATCGGGGCTGAAAAAGTTATGGTTGGTCCCGGTCATCGTATTGTCGGGAATATTCTCGGGATGCACTGCAATCGCAGGCTCATTGATGGTGATGTTAGTCGTTCGCTTTTTGACAGGGTTTGCCGATGGACCCATTTATCCTCTGATGACTTCGGTTCTTAAAGTCCAGGGAGATCCGAAGAGATTTGCTTCTTATATCGGGATGATGCAGTTTTCGATCGGGTTGATTGCAATGATTTTGGGGCCGGCATTGACAATACAGCTGGCGAGTCATTTTGACTGGCATTATGCGTTTATATTCACGAGCCTGCCGACGGTGATCATCGGAATCCTCATCTGGCTGGTTCTCAAGGAAGTCGGACCGGCCGCGATTGAAAGCCTGGGAGCGCGGGCGTCCCGCCCGCAAGCGGCCGAGACCGCCGCGCTCCCAGAAATGACCGGAGGAATGAAGTGGAAAGACGTACCTAGGATATTTGCTTATCGAAATTGCACGCTCTCTTTTATTGCAAATGTCCTGCTCATGGTGGGGTTCTGGGGCGTGGTCAGTTTTGGAACGACCTACTGGGTGAATGAGGGCGGACTCACGCTGGAAAAGACCGGCTATATGAGCTCGATTTCAGGATTTGTCGGCCTTGGATGGGCGCTTGTGATCCCGATAATCGCGGACCGCATTGGCCGCAAGCCCTCGGCGTCTATATTCACGATCTATATTGCCGCATCCATGTTCGTTATGTATATCACTCACGGATTGCTTGCTCAAATTGCTTATGTCCTGGTAATTGGATGTTGCGGGTTTGTATCGGTTCTTTTCGTGGCGATCATTTGTCAGGAATCGGTGCCGAGCAGCATCGCAGCAACAGCGACTGCTATCGGAATGGCCATCGGAGAATTGTTCGGTACTGCAATTGCCCCTCGTATTCTCGGTTCATTAGGCGATATGTATGGCTTGAGAACGATATTTCTGGTAGGCGGCATCAGCACAATTCTGGCATTCTTTACTACCTTTGCTTTAACTGAAACCAATAAAGCCAAAGTGAGTGAAACGCAAAACCTGAGCACAATTTCTGATGTTGCATAATAAGAACAGATTGTTTAATCACGATTCCCAATCTGGAGGTTCTATGATGCGGGCAATTGTTCTTCTGGCTTTGTTTAACTGCACAGTACCGGTTCGAGCGGAGACTGTCGCATCGGCAGCATGCACACGGGCAAGCCTGCAAGCGACCGTGGACAAATATCTGGATGCCCTGAGAAAAGGGAATCCGTCATTGATGCCCCTGACTCCGCAGGCGAGGTATATGGAGAACAGAAATGAAATCCCGCTGGGGAAGGGCATTTGGCAAGCGCCTCTGGCAGTCGATTTCAACCGCAGTCAGCTCGACGTCGAAACTTGCCAGACCTTTACAGAAATAATTCACACAAACAGCGACCATCCCTATGTGATCGGAACGCGTCTCAAAATCGAGGACAATAAGATCGCAGAAATCGAAAGTCTCGTCGCCGACAAAAACGACTGGCTTTTCAACGCCTCGGATTACTTGAAGTATTCGTCGCAGGAAAACTGGGACATTCTCCCTGCTGAAAAACGAAGCGATCGCCAGACCTTGCTCAATGCCGCCAATGCTTATTTCGATACCTTTGGAGATTATTCCTCTTTATCCAAGGTGCCGTGGGGAACTCCATGCGCGCGCATTGAGGGAGGAATGTACACCAACCGGAACAACGATCCGAATGCTTCCTGCACCGTTGGAATGCCCAAGGACAGCAGTGTCAAAATCATCAACCGGCATTTCCTGGTCGACGTTGATATGGGAACGGTAGTCGGCATGGTTGATTTTCGAGAGGAAAAACGCAATCCCGACGTTCACACCTTTCGGTTGGAAAATGGAAAGTTGCGATATGTCCACTCGATACAAGTGTGCACGATCCAGCCAAACTGCGGCTTGCCTCAAATGAAACCCAAACCGCAATAGTTTCGGCCGCTGACCGCGAATGGGGCGTTCCAATTCGTTTATAGCGGGATTTTGGAGAACCTTACCTTTCCATCGATCCTTTTCTGACTTAAAAAACAGAAAAAATTCGCATCATCCTGTTCCGGATATTCTGCGCGAATGAAGCGGGACGGTTGCCTGCGGCTTTCTTTCCTTTCGATGGATGCCCTCATGACCATTTCGGCATTCTCGATAACGGACCGGACTTCCAGGCAACGCCCGAGTTCATGCGCATTCACCGCTTTCAACGGAGTCTCGGCCTTCAACTGGGCCAGGCGTTCCAGGCCGCGCACCAGATAGGCTTCGGATCGCTCGTCGCCGCAGTAATAGTCCACGATGTTCTGCACCGCCAGCTCCAGCTCTGTCCAGTGAAATCCGGTTCTCCGCTCGAGCATTTCAGCGCAGACCTGTTTCAGAGATTCGGTCTGTTGGTCGCGAATTTCCCTGAAGGAATTCTGTTTTTTGGCGCGAAGCCCCGCCAGATCGCCCGCGTGCCAGCCCATCGAGAACGCGCCGGGCGAGGAGGAAAAGGGAAGTCCTCCAACTTCGTCACCGGCGGCGAACAGTCCTTTCAGTTCAGTCTCAAGATTCTTGTCAACCACCACACCGGCCGCCTGAGCGATCGATAACTCCCTCGTATTGGGGAGGTACTCCAGCTTGTCCTTTCTGAAGTCGAAGTTCTCCTGCTGTGAAAGATGATCGAGCCAATAACATCCCTTGCCCTCATGACTGATGGACCACTCGATGTACTTGATTTCTTCCTCCGTCCCGGAAGTCAAATCCAGAAAGAACGGGCCTTTGCCCTGTTTGCGCAGAGCAAAGTAATCCGGCGGCGCACCGCGGAATTGCATCCAGAGCGGTCGCACCTGCGCTGCATCGAATTTCTCTTTCCCCAGCTTGCTCCAATCATAAAACTGCGTCCTGGGAACAAACATTTCCCCCGTGGGGCCCGTGATCGAGCCCGCCGGTTGCGTCGTATTCCTCGGCGATCCCAGGTTGATTTCATTCCCGCCGATGTTGAACCATAAGCCGGTGAGAAGCTCCATATTGATCACGCCGACTCCGGCGCGGAGGGCCATCGCTTTACCGTCGCCAGTATCCTCGGCCGGAACGCGCAGATTGTGCCGCGGACCGCTCACGCTTCGCGTCATTCGATTGGATCTGCCGGTGGACAAGACGACGGTCTTGGCTTTGAAAGAATAGATCTTGCCGTCACGTACCCCGATACCTACCGCACCCGCGATTTCTCCATCGGAAGGGAGTAGCTCTGTCATCATCACGCGATTGAAGATTTCCACTCCCCTTTTCTTTGCCTCCCTCGTCATCTGCAGCTTGAGGAATCGTCCCTCGAAATTAAACGAAGTGGGAACGGAATGAAACTGGGGCACGACTCGAAAGCCGCCCGGAAGAGTGCTGTCCTGATACCGGATGTTGATCCCGAACTTTTCGAGATCCAGCATTCGATGATAATTCTGGCTGGCCACCAGGTATAGAAGATCCCTGTTCACCATGCCGGCGGAGGTCCCTTGAATGTGATCTTCCATCAAATCGTTCAACGTGTAACCCATCGGATCGTGAACCGGAGGAATGTATGCCCAGGAGTGGTCGATGCCTGTTCCTGCACACCCGCTGTTTTCCGTATTCGCTTTCTCGGCAATGACAACCTTGACTCCGTGTTCGGCGGCTTTGATAGCCGCCATGCATCCGGCCAGGCCGCCGCCGATGACAAGTACGTCTGTCTCAATCGGAATTACCTGAATCTGTGAATTCATTCCCTCGCCTCCGTTAGTTCCGCGCGCCGCGTAAAATTGAAACCCGCATGGAAGGCGGAACAATGATTCTCAAGGCATTCCTTTTCCCATGAGGACACCGGATCCAACACGCGCCGCAATAGCGGCACTCATCTCCATATAAGACAAGCGGCGGCCTGTTCTTTTCCGAATTTGGCCCAAGGATGTCCATTGGGCAGACTTCGACACAGATATTGCAGCCGTTGCAGACATTCTCGTCAAACATTACCGGTGTGTGCATTCATCAATCTCCTTTTGGAAGAGAATATAGTGGCTTGGATGCGATCTTGTCCAGCTTCAGAATATCTGCAAAAAAACGCCACGGATTCCACGGATTTCACGGATTGGGAATGGATTTCAATGGTGATAAAGCAACGCACTCCAGATAAAGTATTCATGTGAACTGCTGATGGAGGGGATGGAATGGCACTGATTGGAGCCAATGAACTGAAACGCAAAATGCTGATCACGGTGGACCGCCAACCTTATGTTGTCATGGACGTCTTTTTCGCGTCGCCGAGTGCAAGGGGCGCGTCCGCCATGGTACGGACGCGGCTGCGGGATTTGATTACGGATGCCGTGCTGGAGAAAACCTTCAGGACGAGTGAAAAATTTGAAGAGCCGGACATCTCACTGGCGCCGGCATCTTTTCTATATTCGGATGCTGATGGATTTCATTTCATGGATGAAGGCAGCTTTGAGCAGTTTACCCTTACTGAGGAACAACTGGGCGACGACCGGCTGTTTTTAAAAGAGGGGATATCCCTCCAAATGCGCAAATACAACGGCGTTCCAATTTCGCTGCAGCTCCCGCTGTTTGTGGATCTTGTCGTGACATCGACCGAACCCGGGACGCGGGATTCGGGTTCGGG
>JBEKKY010000082.1:0-11271 GCA_050010475.1 Acidobacteriota bacterium
GTAACAGTGGGTTTCCACCATTCAACATGAAACCAATTTTTTGCTGGTTTTAGCACAATCGGACAGCGCGGCACAAGCTCTAAAGCATTTACGATTGACGATTTACGATTGACGAATGCGCGTTTTCATCCGTCAATCGTAAATCGTCAATCGTAAATTAATAAGTTTTTCGGCGGCTGCCAGCAATTCCTCAAGCCCCTGGCGCTTCAGCGCGCTGACCGCAATTGCATCGTGTGCCCGGCACAGGCGCTGCAGCACGGAGGGTTCGACGAGCTCGGCTTTGTTCATCACAACCAGCCGTCGAATGGAATTGAGATCCAGATCGGACAACACCCGGTTGACGGCATCCATTTTCCTTTCCAGATTGGGATCGGAAGCGTCGACGACATGAAGAAGCAGATCTGCGTCAGACAGTTCTTCCAGTGTTGCCCTGAAAGCGGTGACAAGGTCCGGAGGCAAGTCCCGAATGAATCCGACCGTGTCGGTGATGATGACATCTCCCTGTTTCGGGAAACGGAGGCGTCGCGACGTGGGATCGAGCGTAACGAACATCTGATCCGCCGTATCGATCTCACTCTTGGTCAGAGCGTTGAGCAGTGTGCTCTTGCCTGCGTTGGTATAACCGATGATCGAAAGCACTGGAAGTCCCTGCCGCATCCTGCGGTGCCTGCGAACTCCGCGCTGACGGGAGAGTCTCTGGATTTCGTTTTCCAGGCTGCGGATGCGGCTGCGCGCCCGGCGGCGCCCGATTTCCAGCACGGTTTCTCCCGGCCCGCGTCCTCCGATGCCGCCGACCAGGCGCGATAGGCCTGCATCTTCTTCGGTCAAGCGGGGAAGGGAATACTTCAGTTGCGCCAGTTCCACCTGGAGCTTGCCGTCGCGGCTGCGGGCCCGCTGAGCGAAAATGTCGAGGATCAATTGGGTGCGGTCCACGGCTTTCAAACCGGTTGTATCTTCGAAGGCCCGCGCCTGAGCCGGTTTCAGGTCTATGTCGAAAATGGCAACGTCTGCGCTGCGGCGCATCGCCGCCAGGGCGATGCGTTGCAGCCGCCCCTGACCCACGACAGTGCGCGGGTGGATTCTTCCTCCGGAAAAGGGAAGTACCTCCGCAATTTCAACTCCCGCGGCCCTCACCAGTTCCGCGATCTCCAACCGGGCGCTCTCGCCGGGAGTAAGGGACAAAATCAGTGCCCGCTCTTTTTGAGTTTCGCCTGCTTTCCTTTCGGTCAACCGTGAAAACTCGCTCTCAACCGCTCGGACTTCTTCCACAAAATTGAAATTGAGCTGATAGATATCGCGGGCTGCGATTCTGCGAAAGGGCTCGTTCTTTTGATCCCCGTCAACGCCCGGGAGGATGTGGGCCAGCTCGATCCTGCCGGCGTTTCCATCTTCTTCCGCCTGAATCATCGCGACGAGATCGAGCCGCAGCAGCGCGAGGTCGTTCAGATCGTCCTGCGTGAGCGGTTCGCCGAGGAGATGCGTGTGAACCAGACGCAAGCCCCGGAACCTGCCGGTGCCTCCGCGCAGCCGCCCGATGTCCGGGAGATCGAGATGGGTCGCGTCGCCAAGGATGACGTTGCGGATGAATCCGTCGCGCGATAGCAGAACTCCGATCTGGCGCCCAAGCTCCCTCGAGATGGCGGAAATGTACTTTGCCAATTCAGGAGATACAACCTGTTCTGGAGAGACACGTCTCCTGAACACACGTTCCAGTGCTCCGCGCTGAGACTGCTTGATGCCTAGTGTGTTTCCGTCTATCTGTGGGATGGATCCCGCTCCTTACATTGCTTCATCATAAATTATACACCGCATCCTGCGGAAACGGGGACGCTCCCCTTTTCGCCAGGTTAGCTTTCTCCAGAACTGCTATCGCTCTGGCGAAAAGGGAAGCGTCCCTATTTTAGCGGATTCCTCAATAAGGCTGATTTGCTGCTGCAGCGCTTGCGAAGTGGCGGCAAGCAAGTCCAGCTTTGGTTCCAACCCATCCGCTGCAACGGTTTTGTAACATTCCCAGTCAAGAAATGAGGCCAGATACTCATATCCTGCCATCGTGCGCAACGATTCAAACCACTCGATGATTTTCGCGCTGATGCCCGCCTCGTCCCTCCCTTTTTCCATTTGCGCCCGGATCTTTCGAGTGAATCCGGCTGCCTTGACATTCATGGATTGGAAGCTGTTACGCAACTCATTCAGCCGGGGCTTCCATTGACTATCTGTCATTTGAAGCGCTGTAAACTCCGGAATCGCGATGGTGCAGGTGAGATAGCGGGCCGCTGCCTCCGCCAACGTGATGTGTTCCGCGCCAGGAAGGCCGGCTCCACCTTCGGTGGCATTGACGATCTTCCGGTCCTTAATGGTTTGAATGAAGTCCCTGTAGAAATCAAAGGCTTCTTTCATCGCCGTACTCGACTGGACCTGCCGTCCATCCGCCGCCTCAAACGTGCACGCGTCAGCGGGGGCACCGGGTTTGTCGATGTGTGTCTGATTGTCGGCATAACAAAGATCCAGCCCGACGAAAATAACGGGGCCGCACCCGAGATGAAGCGCAAAAAAGAGCGCCGTCGTTGCGACCGAGGCCATGGCCGGCAGGACAGTCTGGATTTGCGTGAATCGCTTCAGATCCTCCAGCACTTTGGGATCGAAGTTGACCGGGAAATAGATCCGCTGGCCGGCGCATTCCCGGGAAATTCTGTGTTGGGAGAACAGCGACAATGCAAAGCAGGTGGGCGAATCGAGGTAGGGCTTCAGCGCTTCATACATAGCCGGATTGGGATCGACCACGACCTCGAAATGCGGCATGATTTCACGCCGGCGCAGCGGGCCGAGGGCTGAGCCGCAAGAGATCAGGATTGCCTCATTCTTCAGATCATTCAGGAGATGAATGTTTTTTTGAAGAGATGGCCCGGATGCGACAACAATAGCGGGAATATTTTTAAACAGTCCGCGCGCGGAATCGATCGAACGGCTGCCCGGAATGAAGGGGAGGTTGCGCCACAGGTTTGCCAGCGCATTTTGGATTGAACCGCTCATGGCAAAACGGCCGCTGTCTCTGACTAACTCGGCAACTTTCTTCTCCAGCAATTGATTGGAGACATCACTCACTGTATGGATGAGCCTCCTTTCGAGCATCTCCCGGCAAATCCGAACCGCCGTGTCATGAAAGCTCATGTCCAGGCATGCGGTTACGTTCCTGTGCTTCACCTGCTTTGTGCCGACCAGGAAAATGTGAAAAATGGCGGGCCTCTGATTCAATATCTCGGTGATGAACTGCGGGTTTGAAATAATGAATGCCGTGCGTTCGGGATAGCTCATTTGTTCCAAAACTGTGCCGTGAAACGCGATAGCTTGCTCCAGTTTTTAATCTAGGAGCCTCTCCGAGAATTCGAAGGGGTCGTAGCGCTTTGCATCTGCCCGCCCGGCGCTCGCGCCAAAATGCAAACGTTATTCATTGACAGGCCCTAACTGACTCGGACGTAGTCCCGGAGACTGGCGCGCACAAGATTTCGCAACCACAGTTTGACTTTCATTTTGCGCGCAACGTCCGGCCAGAATTCCTTGAGAATATCGAATGCCGCTTCTGTTCCCATATTGTACCCGTAGGCTACAAAATTCCCCCGTACTCCAACATCCGCGCCGTAGCTGGAGTACATCGCACTGGAAGTTGAAGTGGCGACGAGCATCCCGACTATGTTAGAAAAATTCATCTCGGACGAACCGCAGTCGTTGCGCGTAACAACCCCACGAGTCACCGCATACGCGAGCCGTCTTTTCGTTGTGCTGGAATCGCGTGGAATGTAGCGTGGATCCTCGTGAAAAATCGACGGGAAGAAAAACCCGGTAAAGAAGGTGAAATTCGCTTCATCCGCTGCATTCAGCCCATATCGAGTGAAGTATCCCCTGGCGCCGTTTCCCAGAAACGGCCGGTCTTTTGTTGCGAATGAGAGCCCCGCATCAAAAGCAATCGACACATGGGTATCCCAGTGGATCATGTCGCGCGCAAACAGATTGAATTTCTCCGAACGTTTCAATGGCTGCCAGTTAGCCGAGGTAAGCTCGATCATGTGCGGGCGCTGTCTCGTTGCCGGATTTGGTTTGTTCGCCGGAGCAACCGGAACGGTCGCGGATTCTGTTTGATTCTCAGGATCCGCAGAAACAGCTTGCGCGCCGGCGAACGCGGGGAAAAAAACTAAAACACAAAAAAGACTCACTGCCAGGTTTTTCATAAGCTTTCAGTCATACTTCTCGGAACTCTATCCCGATCCCTCACGAAAAGACATTATTATATTGGATGTCTCATGGGACGCAAAAGCGTCTCAGCTTTACCAAACGCGTATCGATCGGGTAAAGCACATTTGGACTATCCTGGGCAGCCTGGCAATTCTCCGCTTTTTGCGCTTCAGTGTGTTTTATGGATTGAATCTTGAGTTTCATTCAATAAAATCAATACAATAGCTGGTCGGAATCTCCAATGCAGGGATCTGATTTGCGGAGAGCGCCGACGCAACTAAAGCGTTAATGAAACTTATGCGTTAGGGAAGTATCCAATCAACGTAATTAACGGGCGGACGATGCCGATAAATCGCAGCCATTCAAAAAGGCAAACGGGCAGATTCGGATATGAATGGATGCTGCTCTGCTTTCTGGTTTGCACTGCTTTCTTGGGGTTTTCCGGCACACCTGTCTCGCAGGGCATCAGCAGCTCCAATTCCGCCTTCGCCGGCGTAAACCATCATGGATGGCAACCTGCAGGTCGGGACAGGTCGGGCGAAGTCGGAACCGACGGATTTTGCCTCGTTGATTCAGCTGACTGCTCATTACTTTTGCCTGAGATCCGCCCAACAAACCATTTTTTTGCCGCACTTGCAGTTCCGGTTGCCCGGCAGCTCCCTGGAGAATTGCACGCCTATTATTTTAGACCGCCTCCCGCTCTGTAATCCCGTCGAAATTTCCTTCTCTATTAACAATTAATTTATGCGCATTGCCGGCCCCCATAGGGAGGCAATAGTCGGGAAAACACATGCATACCAGATTACCTGAAGGAGAATTGCAGGCGCTCCAAACGATCGATACCTGTACCCTGGCGGACGCAATATCAGTGTCGAAGATAAGGCTTCGGAACGAAGGCTATTCCAATGAAAGTATTCGGTGCGTCCTGGGGAATGGCGGACCGATGGTCGGATATGCCGTAACCGGACGGATCCGCAGTTCGGAACCGCCGATGGTGGGTCACAACTTCGTCGAACGTCAGGATTGGTTTAAGTATGTCCTGAGTATGCCGGAGCCCAGGATCGCCGTCTTGCAAGACGTCGATAGTCGCCCAGGAACCGGCGCTTTCTGGGACGAAACGCATGCTCACATTCACCATCGCCTCGGATGTGCAGGTGCAGTAACCAACGGAGCGGTTCGGGATATACACAAAATCGGATCAACCGGATTTCATCTGTATGCCGGGAGTCTCTCTGTTTCCCAGGGATATGCTCACATCATCGAGGTGGGGCAGCCGGTTGAGGTCGGTGGATTGGAAATACATCCGGGAGATCTGATCCACGGTGACATCCACGGAATTATCAAGGTGCCCAAGGAAATAGCAGCCGAACTTCCTGTAAACGCCGCCCGAATTTCATTTTTGCGGAAGCAAATCGTTGAGCTTTGTGCTGCGCCGGAATTTTCGATTTCAACTTTGATGGAATTGCTAAAGGAGTTGGCAGAGAGATGAAAACGCGATCCAGTTTTTTCCCTTCAACAAACATGAACCGAGCCGTTCTTGTGGTATTTTTTGCCGGACTGCTGGGATTTGCTTCCTGCGCTCACGTTGGTCGCACCGATCCCGCGCCGGATGCGCCTGAACCTTCAACTGTCGAGGTCGTGAAAGCTAACCGGCAACACCTTTCCCATACACTGGAAATCGCAGCCGAATTCCGGCCCTTTCAGGAAATTGATGTCTATTCGAAAGTGGCCGGCTATGTGAAAAAAATCCGAGTGGATTATGGGGATCGGGTCCGGGAAGGCCAGGAAATCGCGGAACTGGAAGTTCCCGAACTCGTCGATGAACTCCAAAGGTCCAAGGCAGCAACCCGGCAGGCGGAACAGGAGATCGTGGCTGCCCGGGCGGAATTGCAGCGCTCGGAATCGGTTCATGAACTGGCCGCATTGGAGTATACAAGACTCGCGGGCGTTATGAAGGCTAGGCCCGGTCTGATTGCCCAACAGGATATCGACACTGCCTTTGGCAAAGAACGGGAAGCGGAGGCCAAGAAAGGCGCAGACCAGGGGACGCTGGCGGCTGCTCAACAGCAGTTGCAGGTTGCGCAGGCGAATGAGCAGAAGGAAAGAACTCTCCTCGCATACAGCATAATCAGTGCCCCATTCCAGGGAGTCATCACCCAAAGGTATGCAGATAACGGGGCGATGATCCAGCAAGGGACTTCATCCCGGACGCAGGCGATGCCGCTGGTCCGCCTTGCACAAACAGACATCCTTCGTCTGGTGATCCCCGTACCTGAATCCGACGTTTCCCACGTCCGGCTGGGAGATTCGGTCCAGGTCACGGTATCTTCTCTAAACCGCGTATTTAAAGGGAAGGTGGCGCGTTTCTCGGATCAGCTCGATCTCCAGACCCGCACCATGCACACCGAAGTGGATGTCGAGAATCCGAATCTCATTCTGATCCCGGGCATGTATGCGACTGCGCGGCTTGTGCTCGATCAAAGCCCGAATGCCCTGGCCGTGCCCATTCAGGCGATCCGGCGCGAGGGGGACCAGGCCGTGGTCTTCAGAGTCAACCGGAACAATGCAATCGAGAGATGTCCTGTTCAGCTTGGCATCGAGAACCCGGACCTCGTCGAGATAAAGTCCGGCCTGAGCGAAAACGACCTCGTCGTGGTGGGGGCTCATTCCGACCTGAAGACCGGAGAAAAAGTGCGTTTCAGGATTGAATCGCCGAAAGCAGAAGAAGGGAGATCCTGATGCCTCGCTTTTCCATTCGCAACCCTTACTTTATTATTGTCGCGTGCCTGATCATTATAGTGATCGGCGTGAGCACTATCCTGCGCATGCCTGTGGATCTGTTTCCGAAAATTAATCTGCCGCAGGTCGTTGTTGCGACATTTTACAACGGCATGCCGCCGGAAGATATTGAGACAGAGATTACCGGACGTTTCGAACGCTGGTTCACCCTGGGCGCAGGAATCGACCATATGGAATCCCGCTCGCTCCCGGGAGTAAGTATTATCAAGGTTTTCTTCCGGCCGGAAACGAATGCGGACTCCGATGTGGACGAGATCTCCAACCTGGCGATGGCCGACCTCAGGCGCTTGCCGCCGGGGACTCTCCCTCCTGTCGTGATGAAGTTCGATGCATCCAGTCTCCCGGTTTGCCTGATCACGTTGAACGGACAGGGCTTGAGTGAGACGCAACTGCGCGACCTCGGCCAATTCCAAATTCGCAATCAGCTCGCGACGGCTCCGGGAGCTTCGGTCCCGCCGCCGTTCGGGGGCAAATACCGTCAGATCATGGTGTATGTGGATCCGATGAAGCTCCAATCACACGGCTTGAGCGTTATGGATATCGTGAAGTCATTGAACAGCGCCAACCTGATCCTTCCGGCAGGCGACGCGAAAATCGGACCCTACGATTACAACATCTACACCAACAGCCAGATCAGCAATGTAACCGATATCAACAACCTACCGATCAAGACCGTCAACCAGTCCTCAGTCATGGTGGGCGATATCGGATCCGCGAAAGATGCCTCCACGATTCAGACGAACATTGTCCGCGTAGACGGGCAGAAATCTGTCTACTTGCCGGTTATGAAACAGGGGGGAGACACGAACACCATTGCGGTTGTGGATGCGGTAAAAGATGTCGTCGCTCATTTAAGCGATATCCCGGAGCAGTTGAAAACCCGAGTGGTTTTTGACCAGTCCGAGTATGTGAAGAAGGCGATTGAAACACTGCTTCACGAAGGCGCACTCGGGTTGCTTCTGACCGCTTTTATGGTGCTGGTGTTCCTGGGAAGCCTTCGAGCCACTTCGGCTGTGTTCCTGTCGATCCCGATTTCGGCTTTGGCTGCAGTAATCGCTCTCGATTTTGGCGGAAGCTCGATCAACACCATGGTGTTGGCGGGACTGGCCATCGTCTTTTCACGCCTGATCGATAATTCCGTCATTGTGCTGGAAAATATTTACCGGCATCTGGAGTTGGGAGAGACTCCCGAAGTTGCGGCGGAAAAAGGTGGACAGGAAGTATCGATGGCTGTGCTCGCGGCTACGATCACCAGTGCTGTCGTTTTCTTTCCGGTGACGTTTCTTTACGGGGTCAGCAAATTTCTCTTCTCCGCATTGGCTGTGACCGTTGTTCTTGCGCTTTTCGCTTCCTATATCGTCGCGTTGACGGTGGTGCCTCTCTATTGTTCGCGCCTGATCAAGGCCCCACATCGCGTTGTGGGAAGCCACGCTGCGGAGCACGGGACAACAGCCGCCGGTACGTCGCCTAAAATAAGTTTCGGCGCCAGGTTCAATGCAGCCTTTCACGCCGGTTTCGAACGCACCCTCGATCTGTATGAACGGACTGTCCGGAAAATGCTCCGCCGGCCTGTAACGGTAATTGCAGGCATCACGGCCGTGTTTCTGTTCAGTCTCTGTTTTTTCCCATTTCTCGGGGAAGCGTTTTTCCCGAGGTCCGATGCGGGGCAGTTCGTGATCAATGTCAAGCTCCCTTCGGGGACCCGTATTGAAGCCAGCAATGAGGAGGTGGCAAAAGTTGAAGGAATCGTGCGGCGGGTCGTGAACCCGAAGGATCTTCGGTTGATCGTGTCGAATCTGGGTGTTATCCCGGGGTTTTCCTCCATCTACACCAGCAATTCCGGTCCGCACACGGCTACTGTCCAGGTGGCGCTGAACGGAAACCACAAGATCGGCAGCTATGAATATATGGACCGGCTCCGGAAAGAACTGGGATCGGAAATGCCAGAGGTCAGCGCCTTCTTCCAATCGGGCGGCATTCAGGATGCAGTCTTGAACCAGGGACTGCCCGCTCCAATCGACGTTCAGATAAGCGGATCCAATCTCGAATCCGACAACAAAGTGGCACTCCAGCTGGGAAACAAGATCAGGCGCATTCCCGGTGTCAGTGAAGTCTACATGCCGCAGGACCTCGATTATCCGGCTTTGCGTCTCGATGTGGACCGTCTGCGGGCCAGCGAGCTGGGTCTGAGCCAGAAGGAAGTGATCGATAACGTCATCACGGCTCTCACATCCAACGGCATGATTGCGCCCAGTTACTGGGTTGACCCCAAAAGCGGCAATGATTACATGCTTACCGTGCAGTATCCCGAAAAAACAATTAAGAGTTTGATGGATTTGAAGACAATCCCTTTGCTCAGTTCAAGAAATCCGGTGCTTTTGGATTCCGTCAGCAAAATCTCCCGCGTCGAATCCCCCACCGAAGTGGATCATTACCAGATACAGCGCGTCATCGATCTGTATGTGATGCCATCCGGAGAATCTCTGGGAAAGATCGCGGATTCCATCGACCACACAATCAGCGGGATGCAGATCCCCGGCAATGTTCACGTGACGCTTCGCGGCATGGTGCAGGGAATGAGAGCATCATTCCGGAGTTTTGGTCTCGGCCTTTCTCTTGCACTCCTGCTGTTGTTCCTGGTTTTGGTGGCGCAGTTTCGATCCTTCATGGATCCTCTGCTTATCCTGCTGGCGGTGCCGACGGGCATTGCCGGAGTGATCTTGATGCTGTACCTGAGCCACACAACTCTGAACGTACAGTCTCTGATGGGTTTGGTCATGATGGTCGGGATTGTGGTTTCCAACAGCATCCTGATTGTCGAATTTACGCACCGCCTGGAGGAGGACGCCATGTCGGCTTTTGACGCCGTGGTGGCGGCGTGCCGCGTAAGGCTCCGTCCCATCCTGATGACCTCGCTGGCAACAGTTTTCGGATTGATTCCGATGGCTCTAAAGCTGAGCACGGGAAGCGAAGTCTACGCCCCGCTGGCCCGCGCGATCATCGGGGGATTGATTGTGTCCGTTGTCCTGACCGTATTTATCGTTCCGGCCGCTTATGTTCTGGTTTATGGGCGCAGAAAGGCTGCCAACGAATCCACCATAAAGCCGGAGGAAATATGAACAAGAGTCGCTTTTTCGTCTCCCTGATTTGGTGTCTGCTCGTGAGTGC
Organism: Acidobacteriota bacterium; assembly: GCA_050010475.1. Taxonomy (GTDB): domain Bacteria; phylum Acidobacteriota; class UBA6911; order UBA6911; family UBA6911; genus UBA6911. Next base: position 10,195 of record JBEKKY010000082.1, read on the forward strand.
GGTTTCCGGCCTCGCGCAAAACGTCCAGAAAATCACGCTCAAGCAAGCGGAGGACATTGCAGTTGCGAACCACCCGAGAGTGCGTGAGGCTCAAATGAATGCTTTCGCTGCCGGTGAAACCGTCAAGGAAGCCCGCTCCGCCTATTTCCCGATCGCCTACGGCAATCTCACCGGGGCCGAGGCTTTGGATAAGAGCCGGATTGCCGCCGGTGGGCTGAATAATCCCATCATCTTCGATCGATACTCAAACGGCATCACTGCGAGCCAGCTTGTAACCGATTTCGGAAGGACAAAAAACCTTGTGGCCAGCGCCCGTCTGGACGCCCGGTCCGCGCAGGAAGATGTCAATACAGCGCGGGCAGACATTCTGCTCGACGTAGATAATGCCTATTACACCGTGCTGCGGGCAGCGGCAGTGCTGAAAGTGGCTCAGGAAACCGTATCCGCGCGACAGATCGTAGCCGACCAGGTTTCAGCCCTCGCCCAGAGCAAACTGAAATCGGATTTGGACGCGAGTTTTGCGAATGTGAACCTTGCGGAAGCGAAACTCATGCTGGTACAGGCGCAGAATGATCTGAAGACCGCAAATGCGCAGTTGTCGGCGGCGATGGGCTTTTCGGATCAACGGCAATTCGAGCTGGTGGAAGAACCGCTGCCCGGCGCTCCCCTCCCGGACCTGACCGGTGCATTAGCCGAGGCGCTGCGAAAGCGCCCGGAACTTTCATCTCTTCGATATCAGCGGGATGCGGCTGAGAAGTTTGCAAAAGCCGAACGAGATCTCTGGTTCCCTACCGTGAGTGCTGTTGGCGCCGCCGGCTTTACTCCCCTGCACGACAGCAATCTCGAGGACCGCTATGCAGCCGCAGCGGTCAACGTCAATATCCCGATCTTCAACGGCTATCTCTTTTCAGGCAGAAAAGCCAAAGCGCAATTCGAATTCCGTGCGGAACAGGAAAGGCTCCGGGACATGGAGGACCAGATTTCCCGGGATATCCGGATCGCGTGGCTGAATGCGGATACTGCCTTTCAACGCCTCGCGCTTACCCGGCAACTTCTGGATCAGGCATCACTTTCCTT
>JBEKKY010000083.1:0-11187 GCA_050010475.1 Acidobacteriota bacterium
TCCGAAATGGAATCCGGGCTGACCGGCACAAGAGATCCGTCCAGGTTCGGCAGCACGGGGTTGGTGATCGAAACCCCATCCATCCCAATGCCGTTCATTGCCGGGCGCGTACCGTTTATTGTGGATGAGCTCGGATTCGCGCCGTTTATCTGGACACCCGGCTGGTAAATCAGTAATGCAAGCGGATCTCGATCCAGAGTTGGCAAAGCTTCGATTCCTTTTCTCGAGAGTGACGACGAATTCTGCGCATTACTGACTCGGGGGGATTCCGAAGGAGCCATTTCCTTGTCAATTGCGGAAACTTCGAAGCTCAAGTCCTGGGCAACTGTTCCGGGCGAGAACAGCAATACGCTGCGATAAACCACGTCCTTAAATCCCTTCGCCTTCGCCGTCAGCGTGTAGGTGCCCGGCGGGAGCGATAAGAACACGTAATAACCAGCACTGTCGCTGACCGAATTCGACTGCCTGCCGGTATTCTCTTCAACGGCGGTCAGCTCAGCGCCGGGAAGAGCTGTGCCCGTTGGATCCCAAACCGTTCCCTCGAGGCGTATCGAGCCCGATTGGGCTGAGACGGGAATCGAAAATCCGGCTATGATTAAAATTGCGATAATAAAACTATAGAAGAGAGTGGCATATCGAGTCACTCTACACCTCCCATTGATGAAAACTCCCTAGCTTGCGAACGAGCGAACCCGGTTCGTCAAGGCCCTGGCACATTGATGCGCCGCTAATTCTTACACTAACGGGGATATTTTGTCGATAGCCGCGCGTGTTTCTTGACAAAACATACGATGTGAATTGCCCTGCACTTTGTTCAGCCACACTCCGGAGCGGATCCCAGATGCGACTCGAGGACCCGGACGCCACTTAGTTTTTGGATTCCACGCCGAAGGCGCCGTGAAGCGCGGCGGTTTGCCGCTACTTTCGGGCATCCATTCATCCCAATCCTGATTGACCAATCGAGCATCACAGCGCGCAGGCAACCTTGCGCCCTCCAACGGTTTCGCCCTAAATCAAAACCAGGATCGTCAACCGTTCTGTCGGTTCACAGACCCTGAAACGGCGCGCTCCCTGTCTTTACATCTGAGCGTTAAATTTGGTTTACGACAAATGTTTTCAAAGGGTACAGAATACTTTTGGTCCGAAAGTTTGACAGTGTCGTATATAATGGGCGCTCGATTTCAAGGAGGCTGGAGTCATCGCAGCGGGAGGTAGTGAACCTTGAGTGCGGAGATGTCATCCCAACGTTTTTGATATTAAAGCGTTGATACCATTTTCCTGGAGTAGCTCCGTCCCAAGAGAGAGTATAGAAACTTTGGAGATGTAATTTACCGCTGTCCAACAGCGTCTGTCTGGAGAGCCATATGCGTTTTCGTACCGTGCTTCTTTATCCATGGGCTTTGATTTTTTTATTGATACCGACCGTATTTGCGCAGAAGCAGGTGGTCGCAACCGTGAATCCAAATACTGCCGCACTGAGCAAAACTGCGGATATCTATGATCCGCGGACCGGCATAATTGCTCCGGTAGCAGGAAAGATAAATGTAGCGCGGAAGCAGCATGTGGCAGTTCGGCTGGGCAACGGTCAGGTTCTGCTCGCCGGAGGATACGACAACCATTTTCTCGAGGCTGCAGAATTGTTTAATCCGGCGACGGGATCTTTCACTGCGACAGGCGATATGACTACGCCCAGGATGGGCGCCGCCGCGAGCGTTCTTCAGGGGGGCACCGTTCTCATCGCCGGCGGATACAATGGGTCTTACCTGAATTTGGCCGAAACTTACGATCCCGTTTCCGGTACATTTATCTTCGCGGCAACGATGAACGCTGCCAGAGGTAATCCGGTCGCTACGCTTTTGAGCAACGGGAAGGTGCTGATCACGGGAGGATTTAATAGTGGCGCCGGTAGTGGAGCTTTCCTCAATTCTGCGGAAATCTACGATCCTTCAAAGAAGACGTTCACGGCGTCGGGATCGGCCATGTCCAATCCCCGCAGAGGTCACACCGCGACATTGCTGCTTAATGGAACAGTGCTGGTGACCGGGGGATGCACGAATTCGGACGCCAACGCCATCTATTGCGACCAGCGTTTGAGCTCGGCGGACATCTATGACCCCAGCACGGATAAATTCACTGCAACAGGCGCCATGACTACCGCCCGCATGGACCATACGGCCACTTTGCTGCCGAACGGCAACGTGCTGATTGCAGGCGGGACGGATGGCACCTCTAATCTAAGCACGGCTGAAATCTATAATCCGCAGACCGGGACATTTACTGCCACCGGCCCGATGACCATAGGGAGAACCCAACATACGGCCAACATTCTTCCTGACGGCAGAGTACTGATGGCCGGAGGATACTCAAGTCAAAATCAATATCTCAGCAGTGCGGAAACCTTTGATCCGCAGGCAGGAACATTCACTGCGGTCTCCTCGTCGATGTCAACGCCCAGATTCCAGCATACGGCTACAGCTTTGAGTGATGGCAGGATTTTTTTGGCAGGAGGCCAGGATTCCGCTTTCCTGGTTTTTAACTACAATTCTGACGTTACAACCAACGATGTCTCAACCAACATCGTTTTTTCACCGGATTCGAAAACGGGCTTTGTCTCTTATGCCGGCTCCGGGGTAGTCCTCGCCTTTTCTGCGGATACCGGGGCGGTGCTTCAACGAATCGTAACAGGTGGCCAGCCGACGTGGATCACTCCCTTGCCCGATGGGATAACGTTGGCTGTCGTGTCGGCTCTGGACAGCAAGATTTTCATGATAAATATGAATACTCTGTCGCTTCGGTCGACCTACTCCTTCACGGGTTCGTTTGGATTCGGCAGCAGCGTGACGCTTTCGCCCGACGGAAAAACCGGATATGTCTCCTCTTCCGGTACCGGGGCGGTCATCAAGTTTTCGACTTCCACAGGTCAGGAATTGGGAAGGCTGGGGAATATGACTGCGCCGGCCCAAATAACCATCACGAAAGATGGGAACACGCTGATCGTGGTGGACGCAGGTGCAGATGAGCTTGTTTTTGTGGATGCCCCGTCCATGAGTTCCAAGTATAAAATGTCGCCCCTCACGACATATCCGAGTACGAGCTTTACTATCTCCTCCAACGTCGTGTTGACTCAGGACGAGAGCAACGGTGTCATTGCCAGCAATGACGGCTATTTTTTTATATTCGATCCATCAACAGGTGCAATTCTGAACGTTGTGCCAATCGGCTCGCAACCGGCATCTACTACCCTGACGGCTAGCGGATTGTTCTGGCTGGTGCTTGGTCAGGGGAGCTTCTCCATCCTTCGCACGTGGGATCCATCCGCCGTTCAGATTGTCAGCGTTCCCGGCAATGCGCTCACCTCCGCCAATATTGTGGTTTCTCCGGATATAAGATATGCCTTTTACACGTCCGCCACGCTGGATCAGGTTTATCAATTAGATATCGGTTCGGGCGCCGTCGTCGGGTCCTTCCCGGTGGGAGACAGTCCCAACATAAGTCAGGATCAAGCTTCAAGCGTGGCGTTCACTCCCAACTACGGGAAGCTGGCCGTTCTGAACTTTTTGAGCAACACGGTGAATCTGCTAACCGATACATTTGTCCTGAATCAGCCAAGATTTGTCAGTCAGCAGAATCAATTCACCGGCCTGTCCCTGGTAAATTTATCCAGTGTTCCTGCAAACCTGAGCTTGACGGCAATAGGCGATGATGGCACACAGATTACCACATCGAACACAACCACCATCGTAAATCCGGTTTCCATGCAACTGCCTGCGAACGGCCAGCAAACAATGGACGTGGCCCAGCTCTTTTCGTTCGATACCACCGTTGCCAACTCGGGTCGAATCATCATTATGTCCGACCAGCCGGGAGTCGTCGGTTTCAGCGATACCGGCCAGATTCATTCCAGTTTTTTGGGCGCTTATTTAAGCAACATGGAGGGAATTCCTCTGTATCCGGGCTATGGCAGTGAGCTGTATAATTACATCATTCCCGAAGTGCCTCAGTCAACGACCGTTCCGGCAGAACTCAGCTTCGTAAACCCAAACTATAACTCAATAACTTATGATCTGATCCATTACGGTACGAACGGCACCGCCATAGAGACAAAGAACGGCAACACCGCTACCGCTTCTACACGCAACGCAAAAAGTGTATCGGACGTCATCACGACCACGACTTCAAACAAAGTGCTGTTTGCGGGAGGATTTAATTTGACGTCAACCAAGGCCTCAGCCGAATTTTACGATCTGGTTGCCAATAGTTTTAGTACAACCGCAGGTATGAGCACCCCGCGTCAAGGGCATACCGCGACTGCTCTTCCCACCGGGGAGGTTCTTGTCACGGGTGGAGAAAATGCTTCGGTAGTTTTGAATACCGCCGCACTCTACGATCCGTTTCTGGCCTCCTTTACCAATACCGGCGCCACGATGAACGTGGAACGGTATCGACATACCGCAACGTTCCTCGCGAACGGTCTGGTTTTGCTTGCCGGCGGGCAGAACTCTAAATCGATCAACAATACGGCAGAGCTGTACAATCCGGCAGCCATAGGTTCTGTGCCGGGCGCCGGCGGATTTGCCTACACAACAACTCCGATGACGACGCCCCGCGACGCACATACCGCGACGCTTCTTTCGAACGGTCAGGTTTTGCTTGCCGGGGGGTTGGATGGAATCGGCACTTCCGCAACTGCCGAAATCTACGATCCGGTCAGTTCCACATTCAAGTTGACGGGAACAATGACCGCATCCCGCGCATTCCACACAGCGGTCTTGCTGTTGAACGGAAAGGTTTTGATCGCCGGCGGATACAACGGCAGCTATCTAAACTCGGCTGAAATTTACGATCCGGCTGCCGGGTCATTTTCCGCAACTTCACCGATGGTGACCGCGCGAAGCGAACATACCGCCACCTTGCTGGACGACGGCACGGTCCTGATCACCGGCGGTCTCAATTCAGGCGGTTCGCTGAACACAGCCGAGCTGTACGATCCCAATTTGGGAACCTTTTCGCCCGTAACCGGCTACATGATTTCCCCTCGAAGTTTGCACACCGCCACCCTGGTTGAATTGGCTTGCACCTCAACCGCAGTGTCCCCAGCTTGTCCCACAACGACCACAACCCAACCGAACGGTTCGACCACAACTACCCTCACGTCTACCACGGTCACGGTTCCGAAAGTATTCGTTGCCGGAGGCACGGACGGCGCCAATACGCTGAACACCGCCGAATACTACGACCCTTCAACACGGCAATTCACTCAAACCAGCGGCGATATGAACACGGCCCGCCAGGGGCACACCGCGACTTTGCTGCCGGGAAGCGACCAGGGGTACTTGAGTGTCACGTCCACAACCCAGTCGAACGGCTCGACCTCCACGATCGGGATGCAGTTTACCGAAATCTATAACAATGGCGGGGCGAATACGGCTTTGAACGGCATAGACATAAATCAATATGCAGGCGTAACAACAGTCTACTCTCCTCAGTTTGCCATACTGCCGAACTGTGTCACGTTGCTGAATGTCATCAATGCCAACCCGGATTATGCTGCGAATGTCACCATCACCCTCCATGCCCCCAACGGCACGGTTTTGGCAAGCCCTATGTCTTGGGCGCTTCCCATAAACGCGCAGATAAAGGGCAACCTTTTCGATCTATTCAAAGATGATCCCCGCCTGGCAAACCAGACAGGGTGGGTGGAGGTTACAAGCGACCAGGACAAGATCGTGGGAACAATCTCATTCACCAATTCCAGTAATGCGTTCCTGGCCAGCGTGGCGCTCTCGGGAACGCCGTTGACGAATTTCCTTTTCCCGCTGGTATCCCAGGATTCGGATTATGCAACCGGGATTGGGCTGCTCAACCCCGGATCCAGCCCTGCAAACGTGACGCTGGAGCTTTGGAATCCATCCGGCCGGATCGATTACTCCAGCTCGGTCGTTGTGCCTGCGCGAGGGCGATTGGCTCAGGCCCTAACCGAGTTTTTCAAAGGGATGCAGCCGTATCAATTCGCTAATGTCCGGATACGGTCCGACCAGCCGCTTCACAGCTTCGGATCTCTTTATGCCCTTAATCTCCAATTCATGTCTGCCTTGACGGCAGTCCCTTATCCGGGGCAGTAAATGGAAAAGCTAGGTGGAGTCCTTTTTTCGATTTATAGGGGCACGCCAAGACATAGGGAATGGGTTCTTGCCTGTCTCCAGGGCGCATGGCCGAAACTCATAGGAGAAAAGCTGGCTGCGGTATGTAAGCCGGCATCATTCGACGGCTCCGCACTGGCGATCGAGGTTCTCGATCGCCAATGGGAAGACGCGATTAGAAGCGTCAGGCTTGCTTTGCTGGATAAGCTTCAATCGGCAACAGCCGGCGAAGTAACCAGAATTTCAGTCGTCAGTCGCCAGTCGTCAGTGGAACTAAAAGGCAGATCTGAACCCGGGTTATAGGAACCGAGTAATGTACTAACGACTAACGACTGATCATTGCAGAGCTGCCGTCCATGTGGTAACCTTAACACTTTATTTGTTCAAGGCTTGTGCGGAGGTTGAATTGTCACTAACAGTAGAAAAAAAGACCGAAATAGTTGAAGCCTATCGGACTCACGGCGCCGATACTGGTTCTCCTGAAGTCCAGATCGCCATCCTGAGCGAAAAAATCGCCTATCTAACGGAACATTTTAAAGTTCATGCGAAGGATCACCATTCCCGCAGGGGACTGCTGCGGATGGTCGGAAAGAGGCGCAGCCTTCTGGACTATCTCAAGGATAAAAACGCAGCGAGGTATCGTACCATTATTGAAAAGCTCGGTATTCGAAAATAGAAATGTCCGGTTCCGGGAAGGAAATCTATCGGGAACCGGCTTTTAAGTCTCCAAACGGTGTAGCTTTAATGTCCTATTACGAGTCCGAAGAGACTTGCGAATGCCTTTAAATTTAATCAAATGATCACGGGGGCCCGGGTGGATTATGAATACGAGTTATGAGCTAAGGGTTATTGAGGAATAATCCTTAGCTCAGGACTCGTAATCATAATTCCTATTCATATTCCCGCCCTCCAAAAACCCCCGAATCAATCTAAACTTATTGGAGGAAAAAATGGTTTATCGAGTTTCTGCCGATATCGGCGGATTTGAGTTCTCCTTAGAAATGGGGAAAATCGCAAAACAGGCCGATGGCGCGGCTTTTGTGAGCTATGGAGATACCGTAGTGATGGTGGCGGCCTGTGCCGCAAAGGAAGCAAAGGAAGGGAGGGACTTTTTCCCTCTCACCGTAGATTATCGTGAAAACACGTATGCTGCGGGAAAGATTCCGGGCGGCTTTTTCAAACGTGAAGGCCGACCGACCGAAAAAGAGATTCTGACATCAAGACTGATCGACCGGCCGCTCCGACCGCTTTTCCCGGAGGGTTTCATCAACGAAACGCAGGTAATTGCCCTGGTTTTGTCGGCGGACAAAGAAAACGATCCGGATGTCATGAGTATTACCGGAGCGTCTGCCGCTATCTACTGCTCGCCCATTCCGTTTTACAATCCCATCGGTGCCGTGCGGGTCGGATACATGGATAGCCAGTTCGTCGTGAATCCGCCTATCAGCAAACTCAAGGACAGCAGCCTGAATTTGACGGTAGCCGGCACGGAAGACGCCCTCGTCATGGTGGAGGCGGGCGCGAGCGAAATCTCCGAAGAAATGATGGTCGAAGCCCTGGAGTTTGCGCATGGCATCATCCGGAAACTGATCGGGTTGCAGAAGGAACTTTATGAAAAAATCCAGCCGGTCAAACGCGAATTCGTGAAGCCCGCACTCGACGCGGCTGAGGTTGAACGGATCGAAAAAGAGTTTTCCGCCAAGATCTCCGATGCGATGCATGTGAAAGGGAAACTTGAGAGCTATGCTCAGTTGGACATCGTGGGAAACGAAATTGTCAGCTCGGTCCCCGAAGAAGAAGCGGAACGGCGGGTACAGGCTGAAAAGATCTACCATCACGTGATGGAAAAGATTTTCCGGAAGGAGATGTTGGAGGATAAGCGCCGGCCTGACGGACGTCAGTTCAATGAAATCCGTCCCATTTCCGCCGAGGTCTCGCTCCTTCCCCGAACCCACGGCTCTGCCCTGTTCACGCGCGGAGAGACCCAGGCGCTGGTGACTGCCACCCTTGGGACTGCGGACGACGAGCAGCGGATGGACACGCTGGAAGGAGAGTCGTTCAAGAGGTTTATGCTGCACTATAACTTCCCTCCATTCAGCGTCGGAGAGGTCAAGCCTTTGCGTGGGCCCGGCAGGCGCGAAGTCGGCCATGGCGCGCTGGCGGAGAGAAGCATCCTGCCGATCATGCCCTCAGAGGAAGCGTTCCCGTACACTGTACGCGTCGTTTCGGACATTATGGAGAGTAACGGTTCCTCTTCAATGGCGACCGTTTGCGGCGGAGTTCTGGCGCTCATGGATGCCGGCGTGCCCATCAAAGCCCCTGTGGCAGGGGTGGCCATGGGGCTGGTAAAGGAGGGGGATAAATACGCGATCCTGACCGACATTGCGGGAGCGGAAGACCACTATGGGGATATGGACTTTAAAGTCGCGGGGACCGAAAAAGGGATTACCGGTCTCCAGATGGATATCAAGATGTGCGGCATTGATAAGAAAGTCATGGCCGAGGCGTTAGCGCAGGCGAAGGAGGGGCGGCTCTTTATTCTCGGCAAAATGTCGGAATGCCTGCAGAATTCTCGCCAGGAAATATCCCCTTACGCTCCACGGATCATCACGATTCAGATTCCAAAAGACAAGATCGGCGGCGTTATCGGAACTGGCGGAAAGGTCATTCGGGGAATCATCGAGCAGACCGGAGTGAAAATCGACATCGAAGACGACGGGAAAGTGAACATCGCCTCAAGCGATACGGATTCGGCTCAACGCGCTATCCGGATGATTGAAGATCTGGTCATGGAAGCGGAGGTAGGGAAAACTTATCTCGGAACGGTGACCCGACTGGTCGATTTCGGAGCTTTTGTCGAGATATTCCCCGGCACGGAGGGCTTGCTTCACATTTCCGAAGTAGCCGATTTTCGTGTGCAGGACATCAATTCCGAGTTCAAGGTCGGTGACCAGATACCGGTGAAGGTCATCCAGATTGAACCTCCGAACAAGATTCGGCTGAGCCGGAAAGCCGTATTGCGGGAGCAAGCGGGACTGCCCCCGCTGGAACCTTCTCAGCGGCCGCCACGCCGCGAGCATTCGGACCGCCGGCCCGGGCAGCATCGTGATCACGACCGGGATCGGCCGCGCCCCCGCGGAAGCGACCGGGGCGGTCCCCCGCGTCGTAATTACTAGCAACAGTTACTAACTGGATTGCGGATTGTGGATTTCGGATTGCGGATTGGGAAAAATCCGAAATCCGAAATCCGAAATCCGAAATAGGCAAGTTCGCGCATGAATCCAGAACAGGTATTGGAACTCCTGGAAAAGGTCCGCAAAGGCACTCTTACTCCCGATCAAGGCCTGGAACGGCTAAAGCATCTCCCATTTGAAGATTTGGGTTTTGCCCGGGTTGACCATCACCGGACATTGCGACAGGGATTTCCTGAAGTTGTTTTTGCACCCGGCAAAAAACCGGAGCAGGTGGTCGCAATCGTCAAAAGCCTTCTCCGCCAGAAATCCAATATTCTGGTTACGCGCTCGGACTCTGCAACCTACAACCGGGTGCGCCGCATCGCGCCCAAAGCTCAATTCCATTCCTCTGCGAAAGCCATCACCGTTGCCAACGACACGAAAACATACGGAGATGGAAGCATTTATGTCGTCTGTGCCGGGACTTCCGATATCCCGGTGGCCGAAGAAGCGGTCGTAACTGCACGCCTCATGGGGAATGTGGTCGAAACAACTTACGACGTAGGAGTCGCCGGCATTCACCGCCTTCTGAACATACGGGAATCCTTGACAAAAGCCAGTGTGGTGGTGGTTGTGGCGGGCATGGAAGGAGCGCTTGCAAGCGTGGTGGGCGGGTTATTGAGCGTTCCCGTCATCGCAGTTCCCACGAGCATTGGGTACGGCAGCTCGTTCGGAGGGCTTTCGTCGTTGCTTGCGATGTTGAACAGCTGTGCGTCTAATGTGGTCGTGGTAAACATTGATAATGGTTTTGGAGCAGGCTATGTCGCCAGCCTCATAAACCGCAAACGCAAAGCCCGCAGTTGAAGAAATAAAAACGCCACCGATTCCACGGATTTCACCGATTTAAAATCTGTGGAATCCGTGGCGTTTTTTTGTTTTTTTGTATTGAGTCTTCGGATTTGGTAGTTTATTAATTTCCAAACAAAAACCGGCGAGTGTCTTATGCCCCTTTACTCCGACAGCGTTTTGGATGAAGTGCGAGGTGCTGTCAATATCGTATCGCTGGTGTCCGAGTACGTCGCGCTTAAAAAGCGCGGCAGAAACCATGTCGCGCGGTGTCCCTTCCACAACGAAAAAACTCCCTCTTTCAGCGTCAGCGAAGAAAAACAGATCTTCATGTGTTTCGGTTGCGGCATTGGCGGGGACGTATTCAGATTTGTCATGCAGATCGAGCACCTGTCATTTGTTGAGGCGGTGAAATTTATTGCCGGGCGATACGGAGTGACTTTGCCCGAACCGTCCTCGGCCGGACCTGCCGTCCCAAGTTCTGATACCGATGCCTTGCGCAAAGCAATGGCCGAGACTGTCGCCTTCTATCAACGCTGCCTTCTCGAATCTCCGGAGGGAAAGCCGGCTTTGAAATATTTGCAGGAAAGGGGCGTAACAGATGGGACCATTGCGCGATTCCACCTGGGATATTCCCCCGCAGGCGGCGATGTTCTGATTCAGCAAATGAAGAATAAGGGCTGCTCTCCCCAGGTTCTGGAAGAATGCGGACTTGTCAAAAGATCGGAAGACGGGAGCCGTCTATATGACAATTTCCGCGGACGGATCATGTTCCCGATCACCGATGTGCAAGGGAGGACTATCGCTTTCGGCGCTCGGACGATGGGGGATAAGCCTCCGAAATATTTGAACTCTCCCGAGACCAAGCTCTATAATAAAAGCCGTAATTTATATGGATTAAGCTTCTCAAAGGAAGCGATCAAAGCTTGCGATCTGGCCGTCCTGGTGGAGGGGTATATGGATTTCGTCATCCCTTTCCAGAATGGAGTGGAAAATGTGGTCGCTTCGTTGGGAACAAGCCTGACGCC
>JBEKKY010000084.1:0-11142 GCA_050010475.1 Acidobacteriota bacterium
AAGGCAATGTCATAATCGATGGGATAAAAATCCACTACTACCGTTCGGGCGGGAAGAAACCGCCTATTGTGCTACTGCACGGCGCAACAGACGACGGGCTTTGCTGGGGGCGGACGGCGAACTGCATTTTCTTACTCCTGCAGAGCAAAGGCGCCAGACCTTTATCCGCATTCAAACGGAGCACAGGATATCGCGGACTTTGACCCTCCACCTGTGACATTGTGAAGCAAGAGCCTGACTTGGATATGTAACAGGCAAAAATGGGCAAAGCAGATCAGGTGTTCTGAAAACTGACAAGCTGCAAGTGCTTTATTTTCAACGCGGAGGACGGAGACTATTTCCGTATTCCGGCTGGCCCGGCCCAGCATTTACGGACATGAGGCCCTGCGATCACAGTTGCTTTTCGAGGTAATTCCAGAAGGAAGTTGGATCCAGAATAGGCAAAATATAGGCAAAGTGGCGTATGTATGGTGAAAAGGATAGAGCGGTAAGTGCTTTGTTATCAATGCCGGGGATGGGAATCGAACCCACACGCCCCTTGCGGGGCCCAGGATTTTAAGTCCTGTGCGTCTGCCAGTTTCGCCACCCCGGCAAAAACAGCTTTCAGCTGTCAGCCATCAGCTAAAAGCTGAGCGCCGACAGCTTACTAATTGCAGCAGTTTAGCCCGTGCCACGACGAATGTCACCCGAAGCGTGAGGAGTTTTTTACAAAAACACTATTCTCCCACCATCAATCGTCCCTACGGGACATAGGCACATGAAAGAAAAAAGCCGGCGGGATGCCGGCGCTCCCAGCCAGGGCTCGCTGCCTTCGCACCTCAGGTGATATAATCGGCGCACTCCGGAGGATTCAAACTTGCTCTCGCGGCTGCACACGATCCTTGCTAAATACTGCTCAGCTCGCTATCGTTCCCGGCTCTGCTTCGCCCTCGTTCTCCTGCTTGCTGCTGCGGGAATCGCGCTCGCGCAAAACCCGGCCGAACCGGTCACCCCCAATGCGTCGCCCGAGGCACACGCACTGCTCCGCGCGATCAACCGCATCTCCGGACGCAATACCCTATCCGGCCAGCACAATTTCGCCAACACCCAATCGGCTTACACCGAGCAGGTGCAGAAGGACTCTGGAAAAACGCCCGTAATCTGGAGCTCCGATTTCGGCTTCGCCGCCACGGGCAACGACGCAATCACTGCACGCGACGCCATCATAGCCGAGGCAAAACGCCAGTTCAACGACGGCTCCATCATCGCGCTCACCTGGCCGCGCTGGGCGGCGGGATCCCGATTGCGCTCGGCGAGGTCGGCGCCGTTCCTGCGCCTGCGGTGCTGAAGGACCAGATGAAATGGACCTGGTTTATGGTTCGGGCGGATTTGTTGGGGGTCAAGCAGGCCCGAGACGGTGCGCAAGCTGTTTAACGATGAACATACGCTGTCGAGAGGGGAGAAGGTCCCGTAAGGGTTCCCCGTTTTCCGTTCCCCGTTGGGAGCTTCGGTAGCGGAGAGGTTTTGGTTTTAACGGCAGATCACAGATTGCAGAAAGGATTTGCGGGCGGGCCGCCCGCGGTCCCGGGATATAAGTTTAAAGAATGGGAGGGAGTATGAAGGCAGAGATGGATAAACCTGCAGAACAGTTGTGGCGCGAAAGGCAGAAGAGACTCGCCGATGCGGTCGCACTGAAAACGCCGGACCGCGTTCCAATTTCGGTCGGCCTGAATTACTTCCCGGCAAAGTTGACCGGGACAACCACCTGGGCCGCCTACTACGACTGGCCCACATGGAAAGAAGCCTATATCAAGGCCGCCCGCCTTTACCAGCCGGACAGGCTCCTCGTGGTCCTGAATCAGTCCGGAAAGGTCCTGGAGGCCATCGACAGCAAGCAGTTGAAATGGCCCGGCCACGGCGTTTCCAAATACCACACACACCAGTTCGTCGAGGGGGAATACATGACGCAGGAGGAATACGACCACCTCCTCAGCGACCCCTCCGATTTCCTGGTACGCCGCTACCTGCCGCGCATCTATGGACTCCTGGCGCCGGCCGGCAAGCTGCCCCCGCTGAATTCGCTGCTCGGCATGATTCCCTTCCACGTGATCGCCACCGAAGAATTCGCCGGCATGCTGGAGAAGCTGACCCAAATTGCCCGCGAAGCAGTCCAGTGGCAGAAGGAGACATTCGCGCTCCAGCGCGAACTCACCGAAATGGGATTCTTCTGCCCCATGACATTGATGGCAGGCGCGCCCTTCGACGTGGTCTCCGACTTCCTGCGCGGCATGCGCGGCGCGATGCTCGACATGTACCGCTGCCGCGACAAACTCCTGCAAGCCTGCGAAATGATGTGCAAAATTCAGCTGGACCGGATCGCCCAGGCTCCGCAGGCAACCGAATTCACCCCCGTGTTCATGCCGCTGCACCGCGGAGCACACGGGTTCATGTCGCTGAAGCAGTTCGAAACATTCTATTGGCCTTTCCTGATGCGGGTGAATCTCGCGCTGATCGACAGGGGCTATACGCCCGATCTCTTTTTCGAAGGAAACTACACGTCACGGCTCGAATACATCGCGCAGCTCCCGCCGGGAAAAGCGATCGCCCGCTTCGATGTGTGCGACATGAAACTGGCCAAGCAAATCCTGGGAAAGACGGTCTGCATCGCCGGGAACATGCCGGTGTCGGCGCTGCAGGTCGGGACCGCCGATGACGTGAAGAGGATCACCAGGGAACTCATCGACACCGTGGGGAAGGGCGGCGGGTATATCATGTCCCCCGCTTCCGCACTCGATGAAGTGAACCCGGAGAATATGAAAACGTGGATTGATTTTACCAAGGAGTACGGCAGGTACAGATAAAAAAACAAAACGCCACGGATTCCACGGATTTCACGGATTAAAATCTGTGATGATCCGTGAAATCCGTGGCGTTTTTTTAAGCAAATTGAAGAACCGTGTACGAGCGGGCGGGAAGCTGCAACAACGTCCGCGGGCCGATTTTCGGCGCATCAAAAGGTTGCGGCGCAACCTTTTTCGGATTCTCGAAGCTGTTGGAGGCTTTCAGGTCCGTCCCGGTCAACACCTGCGAAAACAGGACGCGCTGCGGCGGGGCATCACGCCAGACCACTTCCACATCGCGGGGCTTTTCCAGATCGCGGTTCAGCAGGAACAGACTCACCGTCCCATCCTTGTCCATCGTCGCCGAGGCATCAATGTAGGATACAGGGCCCGCGCCGCGAACATCATACTTCGCGCACTCGACCGCAAGGCGGAGCACATCGCCGCGCGCGCAGCGCAAGGCCCACGAGTACGGATAATAAATCGTTTGCAGGAAGAGCCCGTCGGCATTCGTGGTGATCGGCGCAATCACATTGACCAGCTGCGCAAGGCATGCGACGCGCACGCGTTCGGCGCATCGTATGAGCGAGTTGAGGAAGCCGCCGACCAGCAGCGCGTCCTCCAGATTGTAGACTTCTTCCAGAAGATGCGGCGCCTGCCTGCGTCCGCCGTTGCCGCCGCGCGCGCGATACCACACGTTCCATTCATCGAAGGAGAGCCACAGCCGTTTCCGCGACCGCTTGCGCGCCCTGACGTAGTCGCACACTCCGGCGACTTCCGAAATCTGATTCTCCATGTCCAGATTGAATGTCAGAAATTTGGCTGTGTCTCCGGCAGCCCCGGTTTCCTGGTTGTCGTTGCGGTAGTAGCAATGCAGCGAAATCCCATCCACCTGGTCGTAGCATTCCTCGAGCATCTCGCGGTCCCATTCCAGGTATGTGGCCATGCCCGGGCCACTCGATCCGCATGCGATCAGTTGCACCGAAGGGTCCACCATCCGCATCTGGTTTGCGCTGTCGCGCGCCTTGAGGCCGTATTCGCGCGCGGGCATATGGCCGATCTGCCAGCTGCCGTCCATCTCGTTTCCCAGGCACCAGTACTTCACGTTGTGCGGCTTCTCGATCCCGTGCTGGCGCCGCAGGTCGCTCCACTTCGTCCCTTGATCCAGATTGCAGTATTCCACCAGCGCGGCCGCCATCTCGGCGGTCCCGGTCCCGAGGTTGAGGCCCATCAACGGCTCGGAGCCGACGGCGCGGCACCATTGCATAAATTCGTTGGTCCCGAACTGGTTCGGTTCGATGGTATTCCATGCCTTGTCCAACACCACCGGGCGCTTGTCTTTCGGACCCACACCATCGAGCCAGTTGTAACCCGATACGAAATTGCCTCCGGGATAGCGGATGACCGGAACGCCGAGCTTTTTTACCTCCTCCAGCACATCCCTGCGGAAACCGTTCGAGTCGGCAAGCTTCGAGCCGGGCTCGTAGACTCCTCCATAAATGGACCGGCCTAGATGCTCGATGAACGATCCAAACACTTTGCGATCAAGAGAAGCGATCTTCTGCGCGGGGTCGACATAGATGCGCGCCACGGATGGACCGGTTTGGGCAAAGGAGGGCGCGCCGCCAAACCAGCGGCCGGCCGTCAGAGCCGTTGCGGTAAAGGATGCCTGTTTCAGGAACGTCCGTCTGGATGCCATGGGTTCCTCCCTGTTGTGGAAAGCCAATTTTAAACTGCTTATAACCACGAAATACACGAAAAACACGAAAGCGGATTTCTAAGCGCTTCTGGTTTTCGTGTTGTTTCGTGTATTTCGTGGTTATATGATGGACGGCCGCAAAGCAGAAGGAGAGCGCGATGGAGGCAGAAAAGAAATGGGCAGATCTCACGCCGCAGGAAAAACGCGAGCAGAGATACCAGTGGTGGCTCAATCCCGATGTCAAATTTTCCAGCGCTGAAGCTCAGAAAAAATACAAGAAGAGGGCGCTGAGATTCATCAATGCCTACCGGGTCGAAAAGGCGGATCGCGTGCCCGTTTCGCTTCCAGTGCAGAATTGGCCCGCCTACCTGGCCGGCACAGACCTGTTCACAGTCTCCTACAACTACGACAAAATCAAGGATGCGTGGATCCAGTTTCACAAAACGTTCGATCCCGACATCGCAGTGATTCCCGCCCTGGTGCTTCCGGGAAGAATCTACGAGCTGATGGATTACAAGCTTTACTCCTGGCCGGGGCACGGCCTGCCTAAAAACGCTTCCGGAATTCAATTCGTCGAAGGCGAATACATGATGGAGGATGAATACGACCTCCTGATCAAGGATCCATCCGATTTCTGGATGAGAACCTACATTCCGCGCATCTTCGGCGCCTTCAAATCGTGGAAAAATCTGAATCCTTTCACCAGCATCATCGAGGCGCCCGCCGCCTGGTTCATTCCATATACCACACCGGATTTGCAGGCTACCGCCCAGAGGCTGATCGACCTGGGCAAGGAAATTTCCGCATGGACAAAAATGCTGGGCGAGACGAGTCAATGGGCCCAGGCCGCCGGATATCCGGCGGCGAGATCGCTTCTGGCTAAAGCTCCGTTCGACACGATCGGCGATACGCTGCGAGGCACCAAAGGCATCATTAAAGATCTGTTCCGGCGTCCGGAAAAATTAATGGAGGCAATCGATGTGGTGACCGACTTCACGATCCATCAGACCATCGAGGCTGCCAATGCTTCCAAAGCGGTCACGGCCGTCTTCCCGCTGCATAAAGGCGCCGACGGCTTCATGTCTCCCAAACAATTTGAGAAGTTCTACTGGCCGTCGCTCAAGAAGGTGGTCGATGCTCTGGTAAAAGAGGGAATTCGGCCGGAGTTGTTCGCCGAAGGGAGCTACACCACACGGCTGGAGACGGTCAACGAATTCGCCAAAGGCGAGGTCGCATGGCTGTTCGACAAAACAGACATGATCAAGGCCAAACAGATCCTTGGAAAAACATGCTGCATTTCCGGAAACGTTCCCACTTCCCTGGTGGTCACCGGAAATGCCAAACAAACGAAAGAATACTGCCGAAGGCTCATCGAAATATGCGCTCCCGGCGGCGGCTTTATTCTTGCAGGCGGCGCCCAGGTGGATGAGGGAAACCAGGACAATCTGCACGCCATGCTGGAAGCCGCTAAGGAGTATGGCAGGTACTAACACCGACCTGAATTTGGGGCAGTTCCATTGACGATTTACGATTGACGATTGACGGATTTTCCCGATCGTCAATCGTCAATCACCAATCGTCAATTTCCTATCTCCTTGTGCTTTGGATTTATTGAGAATTCCTATGTCTAACGCCGCAATTACAGACTTGAATCAAGAAATAAAAGAGCGGAAACTGCCCGAAGGTTTTACAATGGCCGGCGTCACTTTTGTCCTCGCCGCGCTTTCCTGGATCGGTCCGTTTTCGATTGACACCTATCTCCCTTCTCTTCCCGCCATCGCCAAGAATTTCAAAGTCCCCACTGCCGAGGTGCAGCAAACGATGACGGCATTCATTCTGTTCTTTGCCATCATGTCCATCTGGCACGGCGCGATATCGGATTCATACGGCAGGAGGCGGCTGACGCTTATTTCCACTGCACTTTTTGTCGTGGCATCCATCGGATGCGCGCTGTCGATCAGCGTTCAAATGCTGATGTTCTTCCGGGCTGTGCAGGGAGCGACTGCCGGCGCGGGCATGATTGTCGGCCGGGCGGTCGTGCGCGACCTGTTTAGCGGGCCGGCGGCTCAACGTTTGATGTCCCACGTGGCGACCATCTTTACCATCGCGCCCGTATTGGCGCCGGTCTTTGGCGGATGGCTCCAGGTGTGGTTCGGCTGGAGATCGATTTTCGCGTTTATGGCCATCATGTCAGGCTTGGTGCTTCTAAGTTGCTGGCGTTTCCTCCCCGAGACTCTGCCGGTCGAGAAACGCCGGAAGCTTCGGCCGTTGCCGATGGCCCTTTCCTACTGGAGAGTCCTGACCCAGCCGGCCTTCCTCATGTCGTGTGGTTCGATGGCTTTCACCAGCGCCGGCTTCTTTATCTATATACTCGGCGCGCCGATATTTTTGATGAAGCACCTGCACCTGCATGAAACGCAATTCCTGTGGCTGTTTCTTCCCAACTCGGTGGCGATGGTGATCGGCGCCTGGATTTCGGGACGCTGCGCGGGAAAAATCTCGGGCAACCAGACCATCGCGGTCGGATACGTGGTCATGACGGTCGCGGCCATCGGCAATGTCACGATGAACCTAGTAGCCCCGCCAATGCTTCCCTGGAGTATCGTGCCGGTTTTTATTTATATCATTGGAATGTCGATCGCGATGCCGAGCCTGACGCTTCTGGGGCTCGATCTTTTCCCCACGCAGCGCGGGCTTGCAGCCTCCTGCCAGGGATTCATTTCACTCGGCGCCAATTCGATGGTTTCGGCTTTCGTGGCGCTCGTCTGGGGGACGCCGCTTTCGCTCGCCACAACGGAACTGGTAATGCTGGCCGCCGGAGTGATTACAGTTCTGCTATACATGCAGTTTAAAACGGTGACAGCCCCCGATGTCCCCTAGGGGATATCGGGGGCTGTCAGCGTTTTAATCAAATGCGGCGAGGGCGGATTTGGCGAATTCCCCGAGCTTCCCCCGGACCACGACCCTGGCCAGGCTGTCGTACGCGGTCTCTTCCAGATTCACAATGACAATCGGGGCTCCACTCGAAATCGCAATCATCGGCAGTTCGGCCGCCGGATAGACCACGAGCGAAGACCCGAAAACCAGCATGAGATCGCATTGCGACGCCGCATCGACCGCGCCCTCCCACGCATCCACGGGAATCGGATCCTCAAAAAGGACAACATCCGGCTTGATAGGAACGGCGCAGGCCCGGCAAAGCGGCACTTTCAAGCGCCCGCTCTGAATTTCCAAGTAGAAATCCTCCATTTCAAAGGCGGTGCGGCACTTGGGACAATGTCCGGTATGATACGTGCCATGCAGCTCGAAGACCTTGCGTGAACCGGCTGCACGGTGCAACCCGTCGATGTTTTGTGTTGCGACCGCGTCGAGCTTGCCAAGCTCCTCCAGGCGGACCAGCAACTGATGGGCAAGTGTCGGCTTCGCTCTCCAGATCTCCGAAAACAGTTTCACGTTGGCCCGGTAAAACCCTTCGGGGTCCCGTTCGAATCCGGAGGCGGAGAGTTGGTCCAACAGGGCGGAATCCTCCCACAAGCCTCCCGGGCCCCGAAAATCGGGAATTCCCGCTTCGGTGCTGATCCCCGCTCCGGAGAGTGCAAAAATGCGATTCGATTTTTGGATCAGGTTTATCGCTTGTTCAGTCTCAAACATAGTTCCATTCTCGCAGAATTCGGGAAAAAGAAGAATTAGGAAACTCATCGGATAAAAACAAAAACGCCACGGATTTCACGGATTATCACGGAAAGGAAAAAATAATGCGTGGTTTTTGACTTAATGGGTATCGGACTTTTCGTTGAATCGGAGACGCCACCCTATTTCTCCCGTTTCGAGTCGCGCCGCCTCAGGCGGCGGTTTACAGGAACGCAAATGAACGAAGCGCAGCAGCTTCGCGGCTTTGAGTCTTAGAGACTTTGAGTTAAACTCGAAGTCTCTAGGCTTCTGGGACGTCGCTCTATGAAAATAACGACTCGTATTGCCTCAGGATTTGGACTGCTCATCGCTATATTGGCCGGACTCGTCGTCTATCAAGTCATTACGATCAACCGGATGCAGGCCCTGGGCAGGACGCTCTCACAAACCAACTTCGAGAATGTCCGCGACAGCCTTCAGGTGATGAGAGACCGGGATCTGGTGGAAGAATTTACAGAGAAATTTTTTGCCTCGCCGGGTTACGCGGACGGCCTGCGCGCGCAGCAGGAAGACTTCGAGAGGAGCCTGGGAGAGCTGAGGGCTCACGCGCAATCGAATGAGGAAAAAGCCGAAGTGAAACGGCTGGCGCTGCTGTGGGACGCATATAAGGCTGACTTCGGGCTGTTGCAGAATCCATTGCCGCAGAGCGGTCCTCTGCCACCCAATCTCCAGGAGGATCTCGATGGTCTCAAAGCACAGACCGACTCCGTGTACCAGGCCAGCCTGCGATCGACGTCTTCCAGGGCCGAAGCGTCCCGCAAGACCGGCGAAACGGCGGTGGTGGTTTTATGGTGTGCGACAGCGGTTGCATTGGCCGGCAGCATTCTGGTCTCGCTGCTTATAATCCGGTCCATTTCCAAACCGCTGGCGCAATTGACGGAAGGGACCCGGGCGATCGCCGACGGAAAAATCCTTTACCGCCTGGACACTTCACGCAAAGACGAATTTTCTCAGCTCGCCAGAGATTTCAATACCATGACATCGCATTTGAATGAGCTGGAAGACAGGATTAAGAAACTCAGGGAGGAATTGCAGGCGTTGGAAGCTTTAGACCTGCAGCGCCGTCCTTCGCCGCCGCGTGGGTGACATTGACAATTTACGATTGACGATTGACGATTGAAATCCAGGGGAGAACAAACAATGAAGGTCATTGCTGATCTTTGCGTGGTGCCGATTGGCGTGGGTGTGAGCCTCGGATCCTATATTGCCGTATGCGAAAAGATTCTGATAAAAGCCGGCTTGAAGACGCATTTGCACGGCTATGGGACCAATATCGAAGGGGACTGGGGCCAAGTCATGCAGGCAATCGAGGAATGTCACCGGGCGCTTCATGACATGGGAGTTCCGCGCATCAGCAGCACAATTCGTCTTGGAACGAGAATCGACAGGGAGCAAACCATCGAAGATAAAATCCGCAGCGTAGAGGAAAAACTGTAGGGATTTGCGTTCCTGTTCAGCCGTCAGCAAAAAAGACGAAGCTGACAGCTGATGGCTGACGGCTGAAAGCTGACAGCTAGCGACGGCTCCGGTCATGAAATATAATCTGCAGGATATGCACCAGGAAGGGATGCGATTCGCCACAGCGCTGCGCGTTGAACGCGGAGCAGTCATATCGTTTGTCGGAGGCGGCGGCAAAACAAGTTCCATGTTCCGGCTCGCAGCGGAGCTGAGTTCCGCAGGTTTCCGGGTGCTCACGACAACCACAACCCACATCAGCGAAGAACAGGCCCGAATTCCTCCCGCTTCCATCGGATGGAATGAGCTTGAGTTGTTAGGCGCACGCCTGGACCGGCACGGCCATTGCCTTCTGATCGGTCAGCCGGACGGCAAAGGAAGAGTGTTGGGCGCGCCATCCGAACTGATCACCTCGCTCCACAGGCGGCCCGATGTCGATGTCATCCTGGTTGAGGCGGACGGAAGCCGGTCGCGCCCATTCAAGGCGCCGGGCGAACACGAGCCGGTAGTTCCGGAAGCCACAACCACCCTTGTGCCCATCGCCGGGCTCAATTCAATCGGCCGGACGCTGAATGAAGATCACGCGCACCGTTCGGAAATCATCGCCTCGCTCGCACGACAGCAGCCCGGCACGCCAATAAACACAGGAACGGTTGCGCGTGTATTGTCCCACCCGCTTGGCGGGGCGAAACAGCTTCCTGCCGGAGCACGGCTTATCCCGCTTCTGAACAGAGCGGATACGGATGCCGACCTGCAGAATGCACGGGAAATTGCCAGGGAGCTGCTGGCAGACCCGATCACAGATTCGGTAATCGTCAGCTCAATGCTTCAAGATCCTCCGGTTCGTGAAGTCTGGGCGCCTGTCGCCGGAATTGTGCTGGCTGCCGGCATGTCAGCCCGTTTTGGAGACACGAAGCAAGTACTCCCGTGGCAGGATACGAACATGGCTGCCCACGCGGTCCGCACTGCGTTCGATGCGGGACTGGATCCGATTGTCGTTGTGCTCGGCTATGAAGCGGAAAAGGTGGGAAAGGCGCTGGCCGGCATGCCCGCCCGGCTGGTGTTTAATCCGGAGTTCAAAGCGGGGCAAAGCGCGTCCATTCGAAAAGGTCTGGACGCGCTGCCGCCCAGAACGAGTGCGGCACTGTTTATTCTTGCCGACCAGCCGCTTGTCACCGACGCCATTATGAGAAAGATTATCGAAGCGCACCGGCGTACATTTGCAAAAGCCTGCGTGCCGGTATGGGAAGGCAAACGCGGCAATCCGGTTCTTTTCGACAAGGCACTTTTTGGGGAGCTGCGCGATTTGCGCGGCGACACCGGCGGGCGGGTTTTGCTTGAGAAATATCGGGACGAGATCGTTTCAGTTCCTGCCGGCCCTGAGGTTCTTTTGGATATCGATACTCCTGAGGATTACGAAAGGCAGAAAAACGCCACGGATTTTACGGATTCCACGGATTAGAATCTGTGATAATCCGT